>JAPKDT010000006.1 GCA_028822475.1 SAR324 cluster bacterium | reverse complement strand
CAGCAAACGTGGATGGTTATAAACCGATACATTAAACTAGAAACTGATATGAATAGAATTTTTCAATTAAAAACTGATATGAATAAGATTATTAATGTTTTACTAAACGTAATTTTGCTGACTATTGGCAGTCAAACATCATTTGCGGAAGAAATTGTTTTTGCTCCCGATGAGCATTGCCTTGCTTATAAAACTGAAAAAACTATATTCTTCTTTAAAGGTGTCGAAGTTATTGGTAAAAGTTGTGAAGTGAAAGCCGAAATCCGTTGGCAGGATTCTACAGAACAGGCGCAGGTGGAAGTAAGCGTTCCGGTAAAAAGCCTTGACTCAGCAAACTCTTTCCGTGACGAACAAATGCCTGAAATTCTCAAAGCTGAACTTACTCCGAACATCCGTTTTATCTCAACTTGGCTGAGCAGGGCGGATATGCAAAAAATACTTGAAGAGCAAAATGCAGAAGTTTCCGGAATATTAGAAGTCGCAGGAAATACTTTTCCTGTCAAGTTTAATTTGAATTTCACGGATCAAGGCGGATTTTTTTTGATTGAGGGTAAACTCATCACTTCATTTTCCAACCTTAAAATTAAGGTGCCGTCCGCGGGTCCGGGCGGATTGCTTGCCGATACGAGAGATTACCTGGAATTGTTGGTGCATTTGCAATCTGGCAAAATAAGTGGTGCTGAAAAAATTACGCTGCGTAATTGAAAATAGTATTTAATTATAAAACATTTCAAACTTAATAAATTGTGAATTCACGTCTGCTGATCATCGATGATGATGAAAAACTGAATAAGTTGCTGACCGACTATCTCGGCAAAATGGGTTTTGAGGTATTGAGCGCGACTCTGCCCAGTCAGGGTTTGGAAAAGCTGGAGCGTGAAGCACCAGACTTGGTGATCCTGGACGTGATGCTTCCGGAGATGGACGGTTTTGAAGTTTGCCGTACAATCAGGCAATCCAGTACAATTCCGGTGATTATGCTTACCGCCCGCGGTGAAGTGATGGATCGTGTGGTTGGCCTTGAAATAGGCGCGGATGATTATCTGCCTAAGCCTTTTGAACCACGTGAACTGGTGGCAAGAATCCAGTCTGTATTACGGCGTGTACAGGCAAAAAGTAAATCTGGGGTGAAAAAAATTGGCAGTCTCAGTATTGACTTTCACAAACTTGAAGTGACTGTTGACGATAAACCCGCAGGTTTGACTTCGTCTGAATTTGAATGTCTTGCCTTACTGGTGAAAAATTCAGGAAAAGTTTTGAACCGAGATCAAATTATTGAACAGCTGCGCGGTATTGAATGGGATGCATTCAACCGTTCGGTTGACATTACCATGAGCCGTTTACGACAGAAATTAGGTGACGATCCTAAAAATCCGCGTTTCATCAAAACCATCTGGGGTACAGGATATTTATTCATTGGAGGTGAAAATGGTGTTTGAGCGAGCAAACAATTGGAATTGGCTGAAACGACCTTTTCACTCCGTTTTTACAAAACTATTTGCAGTTATCATGATTTCTGGAAGTTTGTTATTGCTTGGAATAACCGTAATAGGTTGGCATGGTTTCAAGGAAAATCGTGAAAATTTTTTCCGCAATAACCTGGCGCAATACGGGATGTATCTTGTCAGGGATTTAGAGGAAAATCTCAATCTGGAACATGCACTTGAATTATCACAGCGTTTATTTTTTATTATTCGCTTTGAAGGTGAAAATATTTCATGGCAAACCGCACCAGGGATTCCGCCTTTAGAAAAAGTACACTTTCGGGAATGGGCTAATAAACTTACCGATCCTTTCCTTCTTATTAATAAATCGAATCCGGACAGCTTTGCAAATGTTAGGTTTGGACGCTATCAGAAACAGGGTGTAGTGACTGTGGAAACTAAAATTGGTCGTTTCATATTTGCAGAAACGCATGATGATTGGCGAGAAATTAGTTTCTTTCTTCCTTGGATTATTGCTGTTTTGGGATTGATAGGACTGATTTTAACCGGAACTTGGTTGGCATTGCGCTGGATTATGAAGCCGGTCAATTGGCTTTCTGATGGAGTTTCTGCATTGGGAGAGGGCGACTTAGAATTTCGCTTACCTGAAAAACGTAGTGACGAACTTGGAAATCTAGCGCGAGCTTTCAACCGTATGACGGAAAGTCTCAGGGAGATGCTAAATGCGCGCGAACAGCTCTTACTTGATGTGAGTCACGAACTACGTTCACCTTTGACTAGGATGAAAGTAGCGCTTGAATTCATTACTGCAAACTCTTACCAAGAAAGCTTGCAGAGTGATGTACAGGAAATGGAGCAGATGGTGACAGAAATTTTAGAAACAGCTCGCCTTAAAAGTGAATATGGTAAAATTGACCTACAGCCCACAGATTTAGTACTGTTAGTTGAGAAAGCATGTTTGATGTTTGAGGGTAAAGAGCCTGGAATACGCTTTGAAAATGCTGCAGAAGAATGTGTTGCGCTAGTTGATGTTGAGCAAATCCAAACGGTTTTAAAAAATATACTAGCGAACGCACTAAAATATTCTGCACCTGAAAGCGATCCGATTAAGGTGCGATTAAGCAAGGGGGACTCCAGATTAAAGCTTGAGATTCAAGATTATGGACAAGGAATTCCGGATGAGGAAATGGATTTAATTTTTGAACCTTTCTATCGGGTTGATAAATCTCGCAATAAAAATACTGGTGGTTACGGACTTGGTCTGAGTCTATGTAAAACCATTATCGAAGCACACGGTGGTACAATTTCTGTAAAAAGCAGCATGGGGCAAGGTGCTATATTTTTGCTTCTTTTACCAAATTCTTCTTCAACTATTTAACTTAAATAATTATGTGGAAAAAAATATTTAATCTAAAATTTTGGCTGCCTGTTTTGGTTCTATTTTTAGGGGTGGGGATCACTATGGCTCTCCTAAAAAACAAACCAACAGCACGGAAAAAGTCCAACTTCCAGAGAGGAACGTTAGTGACGGTTATAGAGGCAAAATTGTCTAATCCACAAATAGAGGTTCGTACGCACGGCCGTGTTCAAGCTGCTCAAAAGGTTGTCTTGAGTGCGCGTATCGGCGGAGAAGTGATTTGGATTAGTCCTAATTTAAGTGAAGGTAGTTTTTTTAAAAAAAACGAATTACTTTTAAGCATTGGAATCCGGCAGTCACAGTCAAGCTTGAAAGCACCGTTTGATGGAGTGGTACAATTAAAAAATGTAGATTTGGGACAATACGTTAATCCTGGAACACAGTTAGCAACCCTAATTGGGAGCGATCATGCTGAAGTCGTGATCGACTTGCCAATGTCACGTCTGGAGTGGCTCCCTAAACAATTACCGAATGAGCTTCCGGCTAATTCTAAGGAAAAGGTTGCTAAACAGTCAACTATTACAAATCAATATCAATTACCTGCTGAAATCTCATTGGCAGGAATTAGCTCCGCATCTGCTTGGCCTGCAGTGGTCAAACGTCAATTACTTGAACTTACTCCGCGTGGAATGATGGTGCAGTTGATTGCAGAAGTAAAGGATCCTTTTCAGCTTAAAATTGCTCTAGAACAAAACGACAAAGAAATTTTAGGAAATGGAGCCGTCATAAAAAAGATTGAAACATTTAAAAAGGAAATTCCTGAAAAAGAAGAATTTTTTAAAATCCCTCTATTTATTGGTTCATTTGTAGATGTTAAAATTCCTGGGAGACAACTAACAGATGTAGTTCAAATCCCTGCTAAAGCGCTTCGTGATCGTGATACAGTTTGGGTTGTTGTGAATAAACAATTACAAATTCGTAATGTTAAAATTGCCCATATAGATTTAGATAATGTATACATCTCTGGAGGAGTAACAATTGGAGAAAAGATTGTTATATCTCCCATAAAAGGTGCTTCTAAAGGCCTTAAAGTTAGGATTGCTGGTGATAACGAGATAGGTCCTGAAAGAAACAAAGAGGAAACAAAAAAGAGTAATCGTTCAAAGGATAAATGGAAATAAGGCGAAAATTAATTATAAAAAAAGAACTAGTAATCTAATAGGAGGTTAAAATGATTCGATGGATGGCAGAACATAAAGTGGCGGCAAACTTATTGATGAGTATCATCTTGTTTTCTGGATTGCTGGGAATTATGAATATTAAGCAAGAAGTGTTTCCAGAAATGGAGCTAGATTTTATCGTTGTGGCTGTTACATATTCAGGCGCAACTCCTGAAGAAATTGAAAAGTCTATACTACTTCCGATTGAAGATGCTGTGGGTGGAATTAATGGTATTAAAAAAATAACTGGAAATGCAAAAGAAGGTCAGGGTAGTTTTAGAATTGAAATTCTAAATAAAGCTGACAAAAACGAAGTCTTTGAAGATGTTAAAACAGCTTTAGAGGGATTAACATCTCTTCCTGAAGGGGCAGAAGAAATTCAAGTGCAGTTACCAAAAATCCGTAGAGAAGTTTTAAATATAACTATTTATGGTGATGCTCCAGCTAGATCTTTGATTGAGCAAGCACAAATAGTGAGAAACTCCTTACTCTCTCATCCTGATATATCACAAGTAGATATTGAACAAAGGAGAGGCTTTGAAATGACAGTTCAGATTTCAAAGTCATCTCTGCAACAACATAAATTAACATTAGATCAGGTTTCAAATATAATCAAAAAAGCTAACTTGGATATGCCAGGAGGGAAAATTAAAACTTCTGGAGGGGACATCCTAATACGAACAAAAGAAAAGAGATATACAGCAGGAGAATATGCCAATACTCCAATTATATATAGTGATCAGGGTATTTTAAGGCTTGGCGACATTGCTCAGATCACTGACGGTTTTGAAGAATCAGATATTCAGACAAGTTTCAATGGCCTACCCGCTGAAAGTATTGAGGTTTTTAGAATAGGAGATCAAACTCCAACAGATGTCTCTAAAGCAGTACGCTCAATGATTGAAGAATTGAATGCTCAGTTGCCCTCTTCTATTAAACTGGAAATAGTCAATGATCGCTCACTAGTTTTACAAGATAGAATAGATTTGCTAATGAAAAATCTTTGGCTTGGACTGCTTTTAGTCTTTATAACTCTAGCTATGTTTTTAAGAATAGATTTAGCATTTTGGATAATGCTGGGTATACCTATTAGTTTTGCTGGGGCTTTTATATTGATGCCGACTTTAGATACAAGTATAAACATGATTTCATTATTCGCTTTTATTTTGGTTCTAGGAATTGTGGTTGATGATGCAATTGTAGTTGGCGAAAATATATTTGCACATCAAGAAATGGATAAGAGTAATTCAAAAGCAGCAATAGACGGTGCTATTGAGATAAGTTCACCAGTATTAATTACAATACTTACTACTATTGTTGCGTTCATTCCAATGTACTTTATCCCAGGAACAACAGGTAATATTTTTTCAAATATTCCGAATGTCTTAATTGTAGTCTTATTATTTTCCTTAGCGGAGGTTATGCTTATTTTGCCAGGACATCTTTCACATCTCAACCGAATAGTTAATTTTTTTCTTACTCCAATAGGCATAATTATAGAACGGCCCAGACTCTTCTTAAGTTCAGGGATGGTTTGGTTTTCTCAAAACGTTTACCGTAATACACTTAAGCGTATTATTGAATTTAGGTATTCTTTTCTAGCTCTTGGATTGATTTTTATTATGGTTTGTGCAGGTCTGAGCATAGGAGGGCATATGCGATTTACTTTTTTCCCTTCAATAGAAAGAGATAGAGTTATTTTAAATGCTAAAATGCCATTTGGGACCCCAGTAAGTGTAAGTAAAGAAGTCGAAAAAAAGATGTTGGGTTCTGCAATGGCTTTGCTCCAAGAATATGAGTCTGAATTAGGAAAACCTATACATGATGGAGTATATAGTAACGTTGGTAGAGGTGGATCAAATAATGCTTCTGTAAGAGTATATCTAAAACCCTTAAAGGAAAGAGGTTTTCCTGCAAATGAATTTTCACGGAAATGGCAAAAAAGTATGGGCGTTGTCCCTGGGATTGAATCATTAAAGATTAGTTCTGGATGGAGAATGGGATCTACATACGATATAGATTTGCAATTAAGCCATCCAGATCCAAATGTGCTCTTTGGGATAGTTGAAGAGTTTAAAGAAACATTCTCAGAATATCCAGGAGTGAAAAACATTGAAGATAGCTCCGAAGATGGAAAAAGAGAGGTTCAGTTAAAACTAACTCCAGAAGGCCTAACTCTGGGATTGAGCACACTAGAACTAACTCGACAAGTTCGAAGTGCGTTTCAAGGAGTTGAAATTTTAAAATTGCTTAGGAATAACGATGAATTGAGTTTAAAGTTAGTCTTACCTTTAGAGGAACGCAAGTACTTAAGGGACTTGGAAGACTTAGTTATTATTGCTCCAAATGGTGAGAATTTGCCTCTCGCTCAAGTAGCCGAATTGAAATACAGTCAATCTTATAGCGCCATACGCCGTATCGATGGTAGGCGAATTGTTAGTGTGAGGGCTCTCGTAGATTCTGAAGTTTCAAACACTGCTGAAGTAGTTATGTCACTTAAAAAGTCTCTTTTACCTGAAACAATAATGCAGAACCCGGAACTTCAATACTCTTTTGAGGGAGCTAGCAGAGCACAAGCTAATACTATGGATGGAGTAAAAGAAGGTGGCGTTTTCGCTTTAGTTTTGATTTTCTGCTTACTTGCTTTGCAATTCAAAAGCTATTTTCAACCTCTTATTGTGATGACAGCAATTCCTTTTGGTTTCGTAGGAGCAATATTAGGACACTTGCTGCTAGGATATGATCTTAGCATAATAAGTGTTTTAGGAATTGTTGCTTTGACAGGTATTGTTGTTAATGACTCACTAATTTTAGTTGACTTTATAAATCGTAGCCGCGAAAAAGGGATGTCCATTATGGAAGCTGTAGTAGAATCTGGTGTTCGCCGATTTCGACCGATATTACTGACAACACTAACTACATTTTTTGGTTTACTGCCAATGCTGTTTGAGACATCAATTCAAGCTCGGTTTCTTATTCCAATGGCTATAAGTCTTGCTTTTGGGGTTTTGTTTTCAACTTTTATAATTTTATACCTGATTCCAGTGCTTTATATCATACTTGAAGATATTAGGGCTGTCATGGGGAAGATACCCCAAAGAATAGGAATGAAACGAGACTTAGTTTAAAGAATTTCTAGATCAAACATACATTACACTCAAAGACGTTTTAGTAATTAATAAATAATTTTTTAAATAAATATTTCAGAATAATAATGAGTTTCAGTCAAAAACGCAATTAGACTGAGATCCATGAAAATACAAATGTATCTATCTGCATGATTAATTTAGATTAAGAATTAGGTATAGAATTACAGCAAACTATAAATTAATTTAATGAATATATTAACTGTCTCTACTAGATGATAATTTGGAAAGAATACAAAAACAGTGGGGGTTGTTAAAGGACTTTAGTGTATTTTGGCAGACCCCAATATTCAGGATCAAAGTCTTTTAGTGAAGATATTATTTGAGAAGCATTTTTGTAGTGACTATGATCCATATTAGGGTCAGGTACTACAACCACTGACATTCCGGCCGCTAACGCGGCTTCGCTACCGGAAGGTGCGTCCTCAAAAACAAGACACTTCGCAGGGTCTACTCCGAGACGTTCTGCCGCCAGCAAGAAAATGTCCGGTGCAGGCTTCCCCTCTTTCAATTCAGGGTCATCTCCGCGCACAATCTGCTTGAATTGAGAAAACCATTGTTTGTGTTTTTCATATTTTGCCTCAAACATTGGAGAAGAAGAACTGGTGGCGAGTGCTTGCGGAATTCCTCTTTGAAAAAAATGTGTTGTCAGAGCTTTTGCTCCAGGCAAAGCCTGAGTGTCCCTGAATCTCTCCAGCAAAACGTCTTTTCTTGCGTCCAGATAATCCTGTGGAGTAATAGGCAAATCCAGACTTTCAACTATAATCTGTGCTGCCTGAATTGATCTGCGTCCAATAATTTTTTCTTTGATAGACCAGTCAAAAACCTTTCCATATTCAGAAACTATTTCTTGAGTGACTTCAGTGTAAATGCCTTCTGTATCAAGGAGAAGACCGTCCATATCGTAAATTATACAGGTAATTTCAGGCGTCATTGTACAGGCTTTGGCTGGTTTTTCAGGAGGTTCAAAAGAAATACTGTTATAGCAGGTAAGCTATGTCCATTTTAAAAAAACGTGGGTGCGTGTTTTCGTAAATCAACTGTTTCCTCTTTGCCGTTACTCAGTTTGTAACTTACAGAATATTCATTTACCCACTTTAGTTTTAAACGATAACTAACGTCTTGAACCTGGAGATTAAAGAGACTTTGTATTTTTTCAAAGTTACGGTTGATGAGATGCAGCCTAAAAGTGTATACCCTTTGAGTAATTTCCTGACCACTTGAATTGGTGCGTGTGATATCTTTTGAATCCGTAATATGATATAAAATCGCGTGATTCGCAGACGTTGCTACGCCGGCACCGGTACGGATATTAGTAAGTAATGGAACAATTTTTTCCTGATAAATTCTAAAAACTCTTTGTATCCCGAAAGTGCTGTTTGTATACTGATAGAATTCCGGATCAACCTTCCAAAAACGTGCATCTCCGTCTGCTTCATTTTTAACAATGCCCAGTCCCAATACTCCATTTTGAGCTCGGAAGAGATAAACGTAACTTTTAGTATTTTTTATACTGGTAATATTAAGAATCACCCGTTGAGGATGAGTATCTAAAAGTTTTTTATCGAGGTAGATTCCGTTACCAATCCTGTTCTCAGGATAGATCTGGTATGGTGCAAGGTCTACTATTCCCCTATGCTCGGAATCTCTGGAAAAAGTTTCTACTGCCTTAACTCCCTGAGGCAGAAAGAGTAAGAGTAGACCTGTGAAAACAAAAAATATATTTACTTTAAGCATTACCATTCTATCTTTTGGTAGTCTCAACTCTTTCTCCTCTGTGTGATGTAGCATGCAAGTCAAAATTTGTTAAAATATTTTATTTTGTTTGTTTGTAAATTTCCTGAATCCTTGTCATTTCAAGCGATACGAATAAGTAGATATACTGCCTCTGCATTATTTATTTCCTGACTGCTGATTTAGCCGAAGAGTGGATATTAAATTTTATTTTTCTGGATAGATTATAGCAAACTATTATACTGAAGTCAGTGAAATAGTGCTTGAGCAACTTGAATCCTGCGCCGCTTGATATTAGAATAAATATTTAGAAGTCATCTAGACTGCTCCAATAGTCAGCAGGCTTAAATAAAAATTTTGTAATCCAGCTTAAAAAAATGTCTACCAGTAAAACTGTAACACCAGCTTCCAGACCTTTTGTGATTGGCACAAGCGGGCACATTGATCATGGGAAAACTACTTTGGTCAAAGCTCTCACAGGAGTTGACACAGACCGTTGGGTAGAAGAAAAAGAACGTGGGATTACAATTGACCTTGGATTTGCTCATTATGAGGACGAAAAGGGAAATCAGCTGGCATTTGTGGATGTACCAGGTCACGAAAAATTTATTCATAATATGCTTGCCGGTGTGGCAGGTATGGATGCGGTATTGCTCGTTGTGGCAGCAGATGAGGGAGTGATGCCTCAAACACGTGAACATCTGAATATCTGTAATCTACTGAAAATCCAAACCGGACTGGTGGCGCTTACACGGATTGATTTAGTGGAAGACTCAGAGCTAATCGAACTTTGTCAGGAAGAAGTTGTTGAATTACTGAAAGGCACATTTCTCGAAGGCCAGCCGGTGATTCCAGTTTCCGCTACGAGCGGAGACGGATTAACGGAACTTCGCGAAGCATTATCAAAACTGTCCAACCAAATTCCTGCACCTGAAATTGAAAAACCATTCCGCTTGAGTGTAGACCGTTCCTTCACGGTCAAGGGATTTGGCACTGTCGTTACCGGTACAGTGCTCAGTGGATCAGTCAGACAAGATGAAGAAGTACAGCAATTTCCGCAACAGCGCGGCGTTCGGATACGAGGACTGCAGGCTCACGGTCAGGCAGTCAATGAAGTTTTTGCCGGGCAGAGGGCTGCCCTTAATTTAGCGGGAATTGCCAAAGAAGAAATTCAGCGTGGCGACCAACTGGCAAAAGAGGAGTCATTACTTACCAGTTATATGCTGAATGCCTCTCTGACCCTGCTAGAAGATGTCTCGACTGCTTTGAAAAACAGAACACGTATCAGACTTCATTTAGGAAGCCAGGAAGTTTTTGGAAGGATTGTCCTCTTGGAAGGTGAAACTCTGTCCCCGGGAAAAAATGCTCTGGTTCAGTTCCGTCTAGAAAGCCTGGTCAGTGCGAGACACGGTGACCGTTTTATTGTCAGGAGTTACTCACCGATGTTTACTCTAGGCGGAGGGATGGTGATTGATCCTTCTCCAAGTAAATCAAGAAGAGTTCTGCATGAACTTCCTGAACGCCTCCGTCGTCTACACGACGGTGACGAAAATGTACGTTCTGCGGAAGTGATCTATCTGCAATCTGTGAAAGGTGTGATTGAAGCAGAGTTTACGGTGCGTTCCGGTCTTTCTGCCAAACAGTCCGGTAAAGTTCTGCAGCTTCTGCAAAGTCAGCAGAAGGTGCTTTGTGTCGATCCTTTTTCAAAACGTTATCTCCATGTTGAACATGTAGAACGTATCGGCGAATTTTTGAGCAAAGTCTTAGCAATACATCACAAAAAATTTGAGGATCGTGAAGGCATGACACGTTCCGAACTGGGGGGGAAGCTCACTTTGATTTTTACAGAAAAAGAAGTTGAAATTCTGTTAAAATACATGGTTAAGCTGGGTAAATTTTTACAAAACGGTCAGTACTTCGCCCTAGCAGAACATCAGCCGCAAGTTTCTCAAGCTCAGGAAGCAGGTTTAGCGCGCTGTCTTGAGTTGATAAAGGCAGGGAGATTTCAGCCTCATCGCCGTACACGTTTGCTTGAAGAACTTGAAATGAACGAAAAAGAGGGTGTGGCAATGCTCAAATCAGCGGTACATTCCAAACGGCTTGTGCGTGTCACGGAGGACCTGTATTATGCTCCGGAACAAACAACTGAAATCTTAACTAGTCTGAGGAAATATTTACAGGATAATCAAAGTATTACTGTGATCCAATTCAAAGAATTATTAAACATTTCTCGCAAACACGCTATTGATTTGCTAGAGTATTTTGACAGTCAGCACCTCACGATTCGGGAAGATAATCACCGTGTTCCTGGTTCAATTTTAGCTTCCAACGAATAAAAGAAAGATTGGATAATAAAGTGATTTTACTTCGAAATTCAACTTTCCCGCTCATTTTATCTGTTCTGCTGAGTCTCTGGTATTTGCTGACATTTTCCGGAGATGCATTAGCCCAAAGTCTATTGAGTGATCGTGCGTGGTTGGAGAAAAATACTGAGGTTACGGACGAAACCGAAACCGTATTTAGGATAGAACCGGCTGGGCAAAATACTCCCCTGTTGCCTTCAGATCTGTTGTCTGCACCTACGACACTCCTTGAGGTGGAAACTGCTCAAACTGAAAGCAGTGTTCCAAACATCTCAACTTCTTCGTTAACCCTTCCAATCCCTACTCTTTCTCTGATAGAAGCGGAAGAAGATGACAGAAGTTTTTCTGGCTCATTTTTCAGCAAAATATTCCCGTGGTTTTCCGAAAGCGATCAAGATTCTTCCAATAATGCCGCCAATGACTCTGTTGCAGAAAACGAACCGGTTGAAACACAATCGGAATGGGCGGACACGGAATTTACCGGAATTTTTATGCTGGTAGCAGAAATTGAAAGACTGCTCATATCAAATCCAGATGCAGCGAGGGAAAGGTATCAGGAAATTGAATACCAATTGGAAATTGAAGAACGCACTCGTCTCAAAGTTCAACTGCTTTATCAACTAAATGAATGGTCATCCGCAGAAATATTGGCAAAAGCGTTTTTGAGTGAACGACAGCAAAGTCCTCTTTCGCCTTTAATTTTTTATTATTTGAACAAAGCTCTCCAGTCTCAAAATAAAGCACTCAGCCAAAATCTGGTTTTGCGGGAACGTACCGCTAAAACTCTGGAACCAAATCTTCGCAGCGACTATTTGCGGATGCTCAGTGATGAAGCGCTGCTTCAGGGAGATCTTTTCACCGCAATTCAATATCGACTTGATGAGCTGAGTAATGTTGAAACCGCAAAAATGGCTGATCTGGAAAAACTGTTCCGGTTGCTGAAAGAAGTTCAGTTTGTTGAAAAAATACATAATTTGTCTGTGAATTTTCCAAATTTAACTTGGCTGCAGGAGAAAATACCATCGCTGAAACTCGAACTACTGGTCAAACAAAAACATTACCGAGAAGCTCTGGAACTTGTGGATCAGCGACTTGAGTTGGCCCGCGAAACCGCTGACTTGGGACAGATTGAACTACTTGAACAAATGCAGAGCAGTCTCACCACAGCCCTTAATCTTAATCCTCGCCGAATAGGTGTAATTCTGCCTTTGAGCAGTTCCAGCGCAAAAGTAGCAGGACTGGCGCAGGAAACATTGAATGGTTTGTGGCTGGCTTTGCGTGCCAATGAAAATACGGTTGTGAACGATAATATCAGCGACAATACAACTTCTCAAACAATTATAATTAGCGGTAATTTACTACTGACAGACAATGTAACAACTGTCCCGCAACCAAAGAAAATTGCAGACTCATGGGAACTTGTGGTCAGAGACTCACATTTGGATCCTGAGAAAACAAAAAGCGCAATCCGTGAACTTGTGGAAACAGAAGGTGTGATTGCCGTCATTGGTCCTCTTGCCCGGAAAACTTCGGAAGCGGCCGCGGAAGAAGCGGAGAGGTTGCGTGTTCCATTAATTTCCCTGTCATTAACTGCCGGTATTCCGGAATTGGGAGACTACATTTTTCGCAATAATCAAAGCTGGGAACAGGAGGTTCAGGAATTGCTGGATTATGCAGTGAGTGAACTTCAGGCTTGCCGCTTCCTGATTCTTTACGCAAAAACTAGAGAGGGTCGACAAAAGATGCGGCTTTTTTGGGAGGCCGCTGTGCTTAAAGGTTGTGAAGTAGTCGCGGTTGAAGGTTTTAAAAATGTAGGTCAAAAAAGCCTAGTGAATGAGTTTGATACTTTCACAGGCAAAAGAAAACGCATCAGTGCAACAGAAAAAAGTATTTTAAAGCAAATCAAAGAAAAGGAAGTTCCAATCCACAACTTTGATGCCGTGTTCGTAGCCGTAGGTTCAGGTGGTGTGAAAAATTTGAGACTAATTTTTCCTTATAGTGCTGTTTACAAAATGGGAAAAGCAGCTTTTCTGGGAGACAGTGGTTGGAATGATGCAGCACTCCCGTTTGCTCCAGGATTACGCGGTGTTAAAAAACCTGTTTTTGTGGACAGCTTCTTTCCACAGGCTAAAACACCTGCCATGCAACAGTTGCTGAGACTGCACGAAAGAATTCTATATCGACATCAAAATTATCTGGGGCCAACCCACTATACTGCTTATGCCTATGATACCTTGATGATCTTAATGAAACTGCTTAAAGAAGAGCGAAACCAAAGTCACAGGGATCTGCGGAATGCACTGGCAAACATGCAGATTTTTCCAGGTGTTACAGGTAATTTACGCTTTGATGAAAAAGGAGAAATTCAGCGTGAAATGCAGATTCTGACTCTGCGTAGAGGTAAAATTCAGCTATTGAAAAAATAATACTTAAAGGCTGAATTTTTGTAGGCTGCAGATTTTACAGCCTGACGGGCTTATGGTTATTTGACGAAGAGAGACTCCAGATCTTTAAAAGGTACCTGTTCAGGCCGTACCTTTTGAAGAGGTTGAATTACTTCACCAGAATTTTTAGCGATGTCTAAGAGTGAAGACTCTGGGTAAGAAGCATTTTGACTACCATCAGACATGCTGTCACCAGTACTGTTCAAACGTTTTTCGGGCCGGATTTCCGCGTGGAAATTACGTTTGGCCTGTACTTTCATCTGTAAATTATGATCCTCAAGAGGCTCCTCAACGAGATCCGCTACTTGACGCAAACGGTAACTGTATTGACGGCTGACTTCAAAAAGTCGCCCACCCGGAATGCACTCAGGACTGTCCTGGAATGTACCAAAATCATCTACAATAACTGTGTGTTTTAGTGCTTCTGGACTTAAGTAAACTAAAACAGGTGATGTTTCAGCTTCCGTTATTTCCTCTTCCTGAGGTTCGAATTTGAACCATTTCATATTACCTCTTCTCAAAAAAACTATACATGGAAAGTTTTGCAATTGTTTATATCACTGCGAAAAATATGCCAACTATCCTCTTATTTCTAAAACATCCTGCGACTTCTTTATAGTAAAATGTTTACCCTCATAAGCACTAAGTTTTAGTGATAATATTGCTAATAAAATTAGATAGATAACATAGTATAATTAAGCGCTGTAAATTTACGAGTATAACTCAGGATTTAAATTATTTTAATTACTTATTAGTAACATTTACCTAAAATTCCGTAATATCCTCAGCGGTTACATCAGCAATTATGAAATGCAAATGAAATGCAATTAATATGCAGAGCTTATTCCGTAGCAGAAGATATTTTGAGAGTTGGGAGAGGGAAAATGATATTAATACAGCCTCTAAATGCAAAATATCTGGCCTCATTCAAAATAACTTGAATTTAAGTATTTTTGAGTAGATCAAATTATTTCCTAATCTGGCTGGATTTCTTTATATTTGTATATTAAGATATATGTAAATTATAGGAGGTTATAATGGGAAAAAAAGTAAGCAAAAATGAAGCGTTAAAATTTGACCTCGTCGAGTTATTCGGCGAACAGGAAGAAAATATTGAGATTGCAGCCCAGAGTCTAAAGGTTCTGTCTCACCCGGCACGTTTGCGCATAATGTGTGCTTTACGTGATGGTGAACAAACTGTGCAGAATTTGGAATACTACACAGGCATCTGGCAAACAACACTTTCTCAGCACTTGTCTTTACTGAAAAGTCGCGTGGTTTTTTGTTTCGCAACGTGATGTAACATATTCTTTTTATCGGATTTCAAATAAAATAATAATCGATTTATTTGACATGATAAAAGACGTTTACTGTACTTGAAAACAAAATATATATGAATAATACTGACGAGTCAACTTTCGTATTTCGACAATTATTTGATAAGGATACCGGAACTTTCACCTACTTGATGTTTGATTCTTCCACTATGGAGGGATTGATCATTGATCCGGTCAAGGAGCAGTTTGACCGCAGTCTGCAGTTCATCGAAGAACTTGGAGTTGAGCTCAATTATGTGATAGACACACATGTCCACGCGGATCATGTAACATCTTCATGTATGCTGCGTGATGCGACTGGAGCAAAAAGCGCGTTTGGAGAAAATTCTGCAGTTCAGTGCGCGGATATTCTGCTCTGTGATGGAGATGAGTTGGAATTTGGTCGATTTAAACTTATAGCAATTTCAACTCCAGGACACACCGATGACTGCACGAGTTTCTATACAGAAGGAAGACTTTTCACAGTAGATTCTTTGTTGATTCGCGGCTGTGGAAGAACGGATTTTCAACAAGGTGATCCGGAGAAACTGTTTAATAGTATTACTCAGAAATTATACGCGTATCCGGACACTACCCTCGTCTATCCGGGACATGATTATCTTGGCAGAACAGCTTCCTGTATCAGGGAAGAAAAATCTTTTAACCCCAGAATCGGCAGTGGACAAACGTTGGAAAATTTTGTCCAAATAATGAACAATCTGAATTTACCTAAACCTAAAAGAATTGATGAAGCTGTTCCGCAAAATATGAAATGCGGATATTCTCTGGAACTGGGTCATGTCAACGAAGATAATTTCACTATGCATGATCTGTATCAGTTGCTGGACAAACTTAACCCCACGGAGAGGGTTATTGATGTCCGGATGTCCAGTGAATACAATCAGGGGTATGTGCCGGGAAGTTTGAAAACACCCATGGGAAATGAGCAGGTGTTTATTGACGAAATCCGCGGTTATGACAGAGTATTTTTACATTGTCATTCTGGACGCAGGGCGCAAACAGTCTACACTATGCTCAGCATGCAGGGATTAGAAAATCTGGTTTGTATAAACAGTTCCGGTATGACTGACTGGCATCAGGCATCTTTTCCGGTGGAACAGTGAAGGTAGTTCAATGAAGCAGAACATACTGTTCAAATTAATTTTATTTTTGATTACCTTTTTGCTGCCGTCAATCCTGTTGGCAGGAACTCCTGCTGAATTCATTATGCCCTGGTGGGGCTGGCCGACAATCTTGTTTTTTACAACTTTTTTAATCGGCATTTTTGGTGTGATGGCAGGCATAGGCGGTGGAGTTTTATTCGTTCCATTAGCCACCAGTTTTTTTCCGTTTCATATTGATTTTGTCCGCGGTACCGGACTTTTCATTGCACTCGGAAGTTCTCTTGCAGCTGCTCCTCATCTGCTCGAAAAAAATCTGGCAAGTTTAAAACTCGCCATGCCTGCCGCTTTAGTTGCTTCTACCTTTGCGATTATCGGAGCCTTTCTGGGTCTCTGGCTTTCCGCATTAAATCCGGCTTATATTCAGGGTAGTTTGGGTGTTACGATTATCAGTATCGTCTTTATCATGCTCTTTGCAAAAAACTCAGAAAATCCGTCTGTTACTCACGGTAATTATTTAACTCAACTCCTGCAGATAAACGGAATTTATACTGAAGAAACTACCGGAAAAGAAGTTCGCTGGACTGTGCACAATACCACGAAAGGCATGTTTGGTTTTGTAATTGTGGGATTGTTGGCTGGTATTTTCGGTTTAGGAGCAGGCTGGGCGAATGTAGCAATTTTAAACCTGGTAATGGGTGCCCCGGTTAAGGTCGCAGTCGCAACGAGTAGTTTTGCGCTGTCCATTACAGACAGTACCGCAGCCTGGATTTACATGAACAAAGGCGCTGTTTTGCCTATGCTTACTGTACCTTCGATGGTAGGCATAATGCTAGGCGCAAAAATTGGCTCGAAGCTACTGCCGAAAGTTAAGCCCTCGGTGATACGTAACATGGTAATCGGTGTCCTCTTCTTTGCGGGTGTCCGTTCCTTAATGAAAGCATTTGGAATTTGAACAGAAAATGAGCTCTTGAATGGAAGAAACTTCAGACTTTGAAAACGCGGCCGAACAGCAACTATATGCAAGAATAGTTTACCACATGAACCATCTTGGTTTGTTTGTTCTTGTCGTGGGTTTCGTTTTGTATTTGACGGGAATGCTGGCTCCTCATGTTCCACTGGAAGATCTACATAAATACTGGTCTCTCCCATTGGATCAATATTTAGAAAAAACAGGAGCGCCTACTGGATGGCAGTGGATTTCAGAACTGGGTTACGGTGATGCAGCACCGCTGTTAGGGGTTGCTGTTTTAGCATCAATAACTATTGTTTGTTATCTTGTTTTGTTTTTTAAATTCCTACAGAGAGGCATCAGACCTCTAGTTGCGATCACTGTGATAGAGTTGTTTTTAATGCTACTCTCCGCCTCAAATCTGATTCAGATTGCCCATTGATTCTACTCCTGCAGAAAAATACCGCTAGGCAAACATTTCCGTTTTTTAATTTCCGCTCTCATTTAAGCGGTTTTGATACGTGGAAATCCAGGCATCCCGGTATTGAGGCAGTTTCTCCAAACGTTTTTCAATGCTTATTTGTTCTGTTTGCGTACGCATCGTGAGATGTAAGGTGTAGCGCAGAATGTCCTGCGGCTTTTGGACACAGTAAAGCAAAAACGGTAGAGCATCTGTCCCTTTTTTCTCATAAACCAGCCAGAGGAGCTTGACGATGTGGAAATGGTTTATTCCACGTGAACATTGCCGGTCAACAAATTTCAAAATGGACTTCAGGTAATTCTCAGTCCGGAATCCTTGTGGGAGAGTTGCTGATGCTGAAGACTGCTGATAATAAAGCATGCTCAAAATAGACGAGATAAAATAGCTCCAGGCTTTGCTAAAATCATCCAGAGGCACCAACTGCCGATGACTCTCATTATCTGTAGTTTTTGGAGCAGATTGCTCGCTGAGGTCCAGCAATACGCCAAGCGTACTCTGCAAACCTTTAATCGCGGGAGCTCTATACTTCAAAACCGGCAGCAGCTTTTTTAAGCGCTGACCATCCGCACTTTCTTTAAAAGAATCACTCCTTTTTTCTTGAAACGCAAGTGTCCATTCACTCAAACTGTGAAGAGCGGCATAAAGTTTAGAATAGATCGATTCGGTATAATTTTTTTCAAGTCGTTTTATTCCTTTTGACCACTCTTTCAGAGGAGTTCCAGAAGGCAACATTTTTATCAGGCTGAGCGGAAATCTTTGCCGGATGCGCTTCAATTCTGGGTTTTGCGGCAACTCCGGAACATAAAACTGAATGACTTTCTTATCCCTGCGAAGTTCCTTCATACGTGATCTTATTTGAGCGCCGACTCCTTCAATATCCGTGGCTTCCGGAGCTTGATTTAAGAGGTTCTGCAGTTCCTCAATAAATCCGGATAGTGCCGATATTTCTTCCAGTTTGTTTTTTACAGAGCGGATGTAATGGGGGAATCGTTTTTGTTTGAAATTTTCATAAGCTCGCCGTTCATGCGGTAAAATGAAATGCAGTTGTGTATTGAGTTGCTCGATCCGTTCAACCAGAGTCTGATTAAACTTTTCCGGATTTGTGCGGTAAGTCTGTTTGATTTCGCTAAAAATAGCATCCAGAGTGTGCTGTTCCTCAGTCGACAGAGACTGAGATGTCCACTTTTCCCGCCACTCCGAAATTAATTGTTTGCGGATTTTGGCACCTTCTTTTTTCAGGTCCAGACGGTATGACTTAGCCACACTTTCGCAAAATGCCTGCAAACTTTTTGAGGGAACGTTAAGTTCTTCAACCAGGAACAGTATTTCCGGAATTGCGGCACTGACTTGTTTTTGCCCTTGGGCACTATGCTGGTAAAATTCGAGAGGCAGTATTTGCTCATTGAAGAAAATATTTCCGCATAACTTTGAAAACAAATTACGTGTAATGTTTACAATCAACTCCGCGGTATTCAATTCTCTGGGCAGAATGATCGTCACTTCGTATGAACGTGCAGTATTGATGATTTTCAAACGTGATGCGGGAAGCGTGACCGTTTTCGGTAGTGCTGTGCCAATTTCGCCCTCGTATGTTTGCTGATCGATGAAACGCAGCACATGGTTGGCATGAGGGATTTGCAGGCCAAATTTTTCCGAAAAATCCAGGATACTTGGAAGTTTTCCCTTCAAAAAAATTTTAGTCTCTTCAGGTATTGATGTTGAAAATTCTATGCGGAAAAATTTTGAAGGCGGTATGTGCTCTTTTTGACTGTCGTAATTTTGGAGTTGGGTTGCTCCGATCGAACGCAGTTTAGGATCAAAACGCTCCTCAAAAGATTTGTCGATGCTGTCTAAAGACTTCATGAATAATTACCCCTGAAGGGTGTGGTTCACCAACAGTGATCAATGCTTACGTACAGAAGCTATATCTTCGTTCCATTCTCTGAGTTGATGCGGACCTTCGAGGGAGTTTTTTAGATTAATCAACTCCATAAATTTTTTTTCTCTCAAATCGACATTGGGATACCTTCTTCTCAAATATCCCCAGAGATTCAAATAGTTTTCCTCTATTTGCCACTCATCACTCTTTGGCATTTGCTCTGTCTTTGAGCTATCAATAAAAGGGTAGAAAACCTTGCTCATGTTTTTTCTCGAAAACTCTGTTTGTTAATATTTCTAAATTATTAGCAGTTATGCTCTAATTTGGATTTTCGAATTTGTCACTGATGCCCTTGATTTATTTTACGGACTTACATTACATGTAGCAAAATTGTGGCCTGAAAACAAAATCAGTTATGATTTATTTGTTTGATCGTTATAAAAACAAAGTGAAAAGACTGTTTATATTGGATTATATATTTTTAAAGAAAGTAATATAACTTTTTAATTTGATGCCAATATAGCTTCAAAAAACTGAGCATCCTCTCAAAATTATTATTGAATTATGCGAGGAGATTTGTTCTTAGTAAGACTGGAAGGTGGGTTGCAAAATAGCTAAATATCTTTAGTTTTCTTCGTTCCTTAAAAAGTAGCTCAGGATTTTCAGAAGTGGAGCGAATGGAAATTCCTTATGAAGCTTTTTGTTAGTCATTTTTTCTAATATTGACTCTTATATCTTGAAGTCTTTGCGCATAACCACCTTGAAAAGATGAAGATGTTTCACGAGAAAGACTTGATGCAGGGATATGGTACAGTCTATTTACCATATGAACTGGACAGAAAGTATCCAAATGCAGAACGTGAATGGAATTGGCAATTTGTGTTTCTGGGTCGAGG
>JAPKDT010000167.1 GCA_028822475.1 SAR324 cluster bacterium | reverse complement strand
TATTTTACCGGCTATGCTGAAGAAACCGGACAGGATGAAGGCACAGGCACTACATTCAATTGTCCCCTGCCTCCCGGAACACAATTCAAGACATGGTGCGATAAACTCAAAGAAAGTTTAACAAAGATTGATCAGTTTGGAGCAGAGGTGCTCGTTGTTTCACTGGGAGTAGATACTTTTGAGAAAGACCCAATCAGCTTTTTTAAACTAAAATCAGATGATTTTCTGAGCATCGGCAAGCTAATTGCGGATTTAAACGTCCCCACACTTTTTGTCATGGAGGGTGGGTATGACATCAAAGAATTGGGGATCAACGTCGTCAATGTCCTACAAGCTTTTGAGGGTTAGGTTAAATTGATCAGGTGCGATTTCTAACTCAAACTATATTATTTCACTTTTTAGTAAGTTCGACAGTAGTGAATGTTATCGTGTCTTCCCGAACGTATCTGAGAGATCTTGAGTTGCAGTTTTTATTCGCTTAGAACAGATTAAATCAGACGTATCAAGCAATTTTCTAAGCGACGTTTGGCACCCCACATTAATTGTTTAATTCCAAACCATAACTTGAATTATTCTGGGCATTATTTTATCCTGCCTACAACAATATTTTTTAAGATATTCTAACGTTTGCTGGTCAAACATATTATGCAGATATCTACAACTTCTACCGGATCTCCTTCAAGCAAAGACCCTTGTTTAAAGGAGTTGCAAAGATTACTGGGGGAACGCCTTTCATTCTCAGAATCGGTGTGTGAACAGCATGGTCATGATGAATCATTTCATGCTTCAGTTCCTCCTGAAGCAGTCGCATTTGTGGAAAGCAATGAAGAAGTTGCTGAGATAGTTCGCATCTGTGTTCAACACAAAAAACCGGTCATTCCTTTTGGCACAGGAACTTCTCTCGAAGGACACGTCGCCGCCCTACACGGCGGAATCTGCCTTGACGTTTCCGGAATGAATCAGGTACTGGAAGTCAACGAAAATGACCTGGATTGCCGTGTTCAGGCTGGAGTCACTCGCAAGCAGCTCAATCAGCATCTACGGAATTCAGGACTCTTTTTTCCGATTGATCCCGGCGCTGACGCATCTCTGGGCGGTATGACGGCAACCCGTGCTTCCGGAACAAACGCGGTGCGTTACGGAACGATGCGTGAAAATGTTCTGGGCCTAACAGTGGTTACCGCCGATGGACGGATCATCCGTACAGGAACACGTGCCAGGAAATCTGCTGCTGGTTACGATTTGACACGCCTCTTTGTCGGTTCAGAAGGAACTTTGGGTATCATTACGGAAATTCAGCTGCGTCTTTACGGAGTTCCAGAAGCAATTTCTGCCGCAGTCTGTGCCTTTGATACTCTGGAAGGTGCAGTCAACACCACCATTTCCACAATCCAGATGGGAATTCCGGTGGCACGAATCGAGCTGCTCGATGAGGTGCAGGTCGGTGCGATCAATAGTTACTCAAATTTTGATTATGAACTCAAGCCTACTTTGTTTTTTGAATTTCACGGAACAGAAGCGTGGGTCAAAGAACAAGCTGAAATGGTCAAAGAAATTTCCAGTGAAGAAGGTGGCAGTGATTTTCAATGGGAGACTCGTGAACAGGAACGGCAAAAACTTTGGGAAGCACGTCACAATGCTTATTACGCTTCATTAGCTTTACGACCGGGCTCAAAAGGCTGGCCAACTGATGTTTGTGTGCCAATCTCACGTCTAGCTGAATGTATTCTTGAAACACGGCAGGACATTGATGAGTGTGGTCTTTTAGTGCCGCTGGTGGGACATGTTGGTGACGGAAATTTTCACCTACTTTTTTTGATTGATCCGCAAAAAGAAGAAGAGGAATTGAAACTTTATGAACCCTTGAATGATCGCTTGGTGGAACGTGCTTTACGCATGGGAGGAACCTGCACAGGAGAACATGGAATCGGTTCGGGAAAATTAAAATATATGGAAGCAGAACACGGTGATTCCCTGGAACTGATGCGTCAGATTAAAAAGGCTTTTGATCCACATAATTTGATGAATCCCGGAAAAGTGATCCCTGAATGACAAAGATTATTTCGCCGCTTTTTTTCAAGCTACAGAATTTTATACGTGAATCTGTGAGCGTTGCTTTGCCGCTTTTTCGAATCATGATACCGATGATTATCGTAGTCAAGATTCTCAAAGAAATGGGCGCAATCGATATCCTCGGACAGTGGCTGGCTCCAGTAATGGGAATCGTCGGACTTCCAGGAAGCATGGGTCTGGTCTGGGCGGCAACTCTGGTTGCAGGATTTTTTCCAGGCATTATTGTCTTCGCAGATCTTGCTGCGAGCGAAATGTTGACGGTCGGTCAGGTAACGGTTTTGTCGTCGATGATGCTGATTGCGCATTCGCTTCCCGTTGAACTGCAAATTGCAAACAAAGCCGGACCGCGCTGGTTAAGTATGGGGATTTTTCGTATCGGCGGAGCATTGCTTTATGGATTGATCCTGAATCAGATTTTGCTCTGGGGAAACTGGCTTACGGAAAGCAGCATCTTGTTGTGGTATCCAGAAACTGGCCCAGTCGATCTGAAAACCTGGGCTTGGGATCAAGTTGTGGGTTTGATGCTGATGTTTCTGATTCTGATGGGAATAATGCTATTGATGAAAGTCCTCAACAAGTTTGGTTTCAGTCTGTTTCTACAGCGCATTTTTACACCTCTACTCAGTAAGCTTGGAATTGGTAAAGATGCAACGAATATCACGGTTATCGGCATCACTCTCGGTATTTCCTACGGCGGCGGATTGATTATCAAAGAATCCCGTGCCGGTACGATTCCGCCGAAAGATATTTTTTTTGCAATGGTGCTGATGGGACTTTTCCACAGTATCGTTGAAGACACTCTGCTGATGTTGTTGCTAGGAGGGAGTTTGTGGGGACTTTTGGTCGGACGTTTAATTTTTGCACTGCTGGCAGTCTGGCTACTTGTGCGGCTACTTTCGCTAATTTCAGAACAACGATTTGAGCGATATTTTTTTAAACCCAAAGCTGTATATCAAGTTGGATCACCTGTAGATAAATCCGTTTAAAATCACAAGTACTTTGCCAACAAAAACTTCTGATGCACGACGTTCCGTTAATTGACCTTCAGCCTCAATTTGAGAATCCCTCTGCAGAAGCTGAGATTGCGGAGCAGATTTCTCAAGCCTGCGAAAGCAGTGGCTTTTTTGCAGTTCGCAGACACGGTATACCAGAAAAAATTATCGAACACTGCTGGCAGGCCAGTCATAAATTTTTTTCTCTTTCTGAAGAGGAAAAACTAAAGGTTAAGATGCCCTTTGCCGGATATCCTTATGGTTTTGCTTCAATGGAAGCAGAAACTCTTTCGCTCTCGCGTGGGGAACAGGCACCGCCTGATTTAAAGGAAAACTTTTCTGCAGGCCCTAAAGCATCTCCTCCAGCAGGAATTTCAGAGGAAGAAGCGTTGTTTGTATTTGCTGAGAATCAGTGGCCACAAGATCCGGCGGATTTTCAACAGGCGTGGGAAATTTGTTATGAAGCTATGTCTTTGCTTTCTATGCGTTTAATGAAACTCTTTGCGCTCGCACTTAAGTTACCTCAAAACTATTTTGCTGACTTTCTGAGGCAGCCAATCAGTGCTATGCGGGCAAATCACTATCCTGCACTACGCAAAGCTCCCCTGCCAGGCCAACTTCGTGCTGGAGCGCATAGTGATTACGGCAGCCTGACACTGCTTTTTCAGCAAGATGGTTTGTCTGGACTTGAAATTCTAAACCGCCAAAAAGAGTGGGTTCCAGTCACTCCCTGCAAACCTGACATAATTGTCAATCTGGGTGATTTGATGGAACGCTGGACTAATGGTCGATGGGTTTCTACTCTGCACCGTGTTGTAACTCCTGACAGCAAAAAAGCTTCCTCACAATCAAGAATGTCCCTGGCGTTTTTTCAACAACCAGACTGGGATGCTAGGATTGAGTGTTTGCCCACTTGTGTTGATGATGATGGAACAGCTAAATATCCTCTAGTAACTTCAGGACGGCACCTGATGGAGCGTTTTCAAAGTACAGTTTTAAATTAAACCCATTCATTATTAAAAGAGAAGACAGACAAACTTTTTAAAATAGGAGCAAAATATGGACTTAATTATTAGAAACGCTAATCTTCCAGACGGTAGAACCGGTATCGATATTGGCATCAAGGATGGAAAAATATCGGCGCTTGAATACTCTTTGTCAGCAAAAGCCACTGAAGAAATCGATGCTGCAGGGAAGCTGGCCAGTCCTCCGTTTGTTGACGCACATTTTCACATGGATGCTACACTCAGTTTGGGGCTTCCACGATTGAATCAGTCTGGAACATTGCTGGAAGGTATTGCCTTGTGGGGTGAGCTAAAACCGCATTTAACTGTTGAAGCAATCAAGGAGCGTGCACTCAGATATTGTGATTTAGCGGTAGCACGAGGTTTGCTGGCAATCCGGAGTCATGTGGATATTTGTGATCCGCGTTTATTGGCAGTGGATGCCCTCCTGGAAGTCAGGAAGGAAGTTGCGCC
>JAPKDT010000166.1 GCA_028822475.1 SAR324 cluster bacterium | reverse complement strand
GCCCTAAAATTAAGAAAAACCTCTACGCTTATTATAGACGTACGTGGTAACAAAAACGGGAGCTTTGCATTTATTGAAAATTGGTTGAAAGAGTTTACCCGTAACCATTGGAAAAACGTGATCGTTCGGGAACGTCAGACACTCCCAATCTTAAAAGGTCTGTTGAATCGGGTACAGTGGAATCTGCATCATTCAGCGTTACGTTTACTGATAGGTCGAGATCAACTTGAGCAAAAACGTCGGCAGTTACAGGCTCTTATTGAACATTTAAGAGAAAAAGGGATTACTGAAAAATGGGTAGAGACCAAGTTCATCTTCAACGGCAACAAAAATGCTCCAAAGTGGAATACGCGACTGATTGTCTTGACCAACCAGCATTGCGGTAACGGCTGTCAATTTCTGGCTGCGTTGACAAAACAGATTCCACAGGGTGTTCTTATTGGGGCAAACACCGGTCCATTTCCAAAAAACACGTCCGGACCAATATTCCAGTTGAAGCATTCACGAGTCATGCTTTCATTCAGTCATCGCCTGCACCTAAATCATCAAGCTAAGCCGGTTTCACCTTCAGGTTATCTTCCAGATTACTGGTTATTTCCTCCGATGGGAATCCGTGATATCCAGCGCTTTGTCAGCAAATACAACTAACTCACGCTAGCTCAACTTCATTTCCGCGACTTGAAATAATCTACGCTTTCTGTCATTATCGAGTGTTGTTTTACAAGTTTGAATTAGCTGAGTTTTAGATAATACGCAATAAAATAATTTAGCAAACAGTTTATTCTTCATATGGCAAATTTGATCAGGATTCCGATTTTTATTTTATTGATTATCCTTAACACTGCTTTCCACGGGAGTCTGGTAAGCCTGTGTGCTCCCATAAAATTCGTGATTCCAATCAATGCCTGGCGGCAGTTTTGGGGACGAATTTCATACTGGATCGCAGGGGGTTTCATCATCACAAATAATTTTCTGCTATCAATCTTTTTCCATATTGAATGGGACATAGAAGGTATGGAAAATTTAAGTCCGGATGGAACATATCTGGTTATCAGCAATCATCTTTCGCTGCTGGATATTCCAGTCGCACAAGGTATTTTTTTCAACCAGATCCCATTTTTGCGTTTCTTTATTAAACAGGAATTGGTGTGGGTTCCTTTTTTGGGACAAGCTCTCTGGGCGCTGGAATATCCGACCATGAAACGTTATTCAAAAGAGACACTCATTAAGTTCCCTGGACTGCGTGGTAAAGACTTGGAAACAGCCAAGCAGTCTTGTAAGAAATTACGGGGACATCCTGTAACTATTTTGAACTATCCGGAAGGAACACGTTTCACACAAGCAAAACACGCTAAAACTAAATCATCTTTCAAACATTTGCTGAAGCCGCGTGCTGGTGGAATACACACTGTTTTGAGCAGTTTAGGTGACGAATTGACTGCAATCCTCAACGTTACTCTGGTTTATCCTTGCCACTCATCTCCAAATTTGACTGACTTGATACAGGGAAGAGTTCCGCGAATAGTAGTTCGTATAGAAGCTCTAAGACTTGGAGAAGGCACCGTACCTTCACTGGAAACAATTAGGACTAAAGGAGGATCATTAGCAGTCAGGAAGTGCCTGATTGAGCTATGGAAAGCTAAAGATGCTTTGATAAGTAAAATCCAGAATGACTCGTCAGTGAAGCTATAAACAACTCAACCGATCAACGAACCATCCTCAACAGATTCCGTTGGTGTCAGCAGTACTACCCCTTTATCTTCGGAATAGGCACCCAATATCAGCACCTCTGATTTAACCCCAGCGATGCGTTTGGCGGTAAAATTTACAACTGCCGAAATTTGCAGACCAATTAAACTCTCCGCTTGATAATTTTTTGTTATCTGCGCTGAACTGGTTTTTATCCCAAACGGACCAAAATCTATACGTAAGACATAAGCAGGATTACGTGCCTTCGGATTAAGTCTCGCCTCCAGAATAGTTCCTGTCAGTATTTTAACTTTTTGAAATTCTTCAAAATTAATTTCTTCCATTCTTTACTCAGGTAGGTGGACAGGCAACCGCTGAACTATTAATCAACTGTCCGATTTTATTTCTCTTAACAATACCTGCAGCGGATGCAGTGGGCGAAAGCCTTCAAAACGCTTAACCTGACTACGGCAAGAAAAACCTGTAGTCAAAATGTTTTGACGCAGAAATGGATCTTGTGGAATTTTATCGCTCCAGCTTAAATCATAGATTCCTCGTGATTCTTCATAATGTTCTGTTTCATGTCCATAAGTTCCAGCCATCCCGCAGCAGCCTGCAGCTATCAAACTCAGTGACAATCCAAATTTCTCGAATACTTCCTTCCATTGCTCCTGTGAAAGTAGGGAATCTGTTTTTTCAGTACAGTGCCCCAGCAATTGATAATCCTGTAATTTCTCAGTAGCAGCAACCGCATAATTACTATGTTTAGCTGAGTTCATGACTAGAAATTCCTGGGGAAGCAAGACCTTAAACGGCAGCTCATTTTCTTCAAGAATTTTCAAATATTCATCACGATAAGTCAACACTATGCTGGGATCAAGTCCGACCATGGGAATTCCGAAAAGTGCAATATGTGACAGCCACTTCGCGTTTTTTACTGCAACTTTACGGTATTGAGCTAAAAAACCTTTTACATGCAGCGGTTTACCGTTTGGATGAAAAGGTGCTACATAAACAGTGTAGTTCAATTTTCTCAGCAACTCATAAAATTCCAGCACAAGCTGAGATTCATAAAACGAGGTAAACGCATCCTGCACTATGATTACACTGCGATCTAATTCATGCTGAGAAAGCGAGTTCAATTTGTCCAGATCGAATTCAACTGCATTTACCTCCAGCAGACGCTGCCTTACAGATTCAGGACTGTATAACGGAAAATCTCTTAAACCAATTTTATTCTTCAGTAAATTACGGTTCAACGGCAAATTTATAATTGCGTTTAGCGGACGTGGTATATTTGAAAATAAACGTCCGACTGTTTCAGTTGAGCCAACCAGATAATCCTTGAGTGGACGTAAATATCTAGAATAATAAAGGTTTAGAAATTTTGAGCGGAATTCCGGAACGTTTACATGTACCGGACATTGGGTCACACAAGCTTTGCAGACTAAACATCCGGCCATTGAGTCATAAACTTCATGTGAAAAATCATACTCACCCTGATTTTTTCGCCAGGTGTTTTTTATTTTGTTGAAAGAGCTCTTGAAAATATTTTCAGCTGAGGCATTCCTCTGCGTCTGCCCACTTAAATTACTGCTTGAATTATTCGACAGTGAAGTTTCTCTTTCCGGAGTCAAGGAAAGCATTCGGAGCCATTCCCGCATCATGCCGGCCCTGCCTTTAGGAGAATGAACACGATCTCGTGTAATCTTGGAAGACGGACACATCACATTCTTCGCAGAATAATCAAAACAAGCTCCGTTACCGTTACAGTTAATTGCCGTTTCATATTCCTTCAGCAATTCCGGAGAAATCTGCCTGTCTTTATGTCCCCGCAACGGACCTTCCAAAGGCACCACTTTGTCAGTCGCCTGAGAAAGAGGGGTGACAATTTTTCCAGGATTGAGCCGATTTTCTGGATCAAACGCTTCTTTGATACGCCGTAAATCTTGATGTAGTTCTTCACCAAAAAAATCTACTGTGTATTCACTACGGTAACCACGTCCATGTTCACTCCACATCACGCCACCGTATTTTTTCACCAGCTCGACCACTTGATCTGAAAGCTCCCGAATCCAGCCTTCCTCTTCCGGATTTTTCAAATCCAACGCAGGACGGACGTGCAAACATCCCACATCAACATGCCCGAACATGGCGTATTCCAAGCCATATGATTCAAGCAATTTCCGGAACTCACGAATGTAGGCCGCCAGATTTTCCGGAGGAACAGCCGTGTCTTCCACAAAAGGCAGGGGTTTGCGTTCACCTTTGGTGTTACCTAAAAGTCCAACTCCTTTTTTTCTTAAACTCCACAAATCTTTTATTTCCTGTGGATCAGCAGTCCTGTAGTAACCAGTTGCTTCTCCAGACTTGTTTTTCCTAGCATTAATGATTTTGCATAATGCTGAAACCTGTTTTTCCAGTTTATTTTTATTGTTTCCGCAAAATTCAAGAATACTGATGGTACGAGTAGGACGGATTTTCTTTCCTGATTTCATCTTTTCGTCTGCAATAAAATCTTTGATTTTTAAATATATTTCATCTTCTTTAGCAAGACTAAGAATTTTTTCGTCAATCGTCTCAATTGCAGCTGGATCATTATGCACCAAAATTTGTGCATCCCGAAGTGCATCATCAAAACATTCGTATTTTACAACTAAGAGTTTTTTGTATTTAGGCAATGCCGACAAACGTAATTTAAGCTCACTCACAACTGCTAATGTACCTTCTGATCCAGAAAGCAAATAGTTTAAGTTAAAGTTCTTATCCAAATTTCCATAAACTTTCGCCAAATTGTAACCTGTCATGAAACGGCTCATTTTAGGAAAAACTTTTTTAATAAAACCAGCTTTTTCCAGCACAATCTGATCAACAACTTTAAAA
>JAPKDT010000165.1 GCA_028822475.1 SAR324 cluster bacterium | reverse complement strand
CTCTTACTTAAGACGGGAATCTATAAACGCGAGTAAATCCGGACTTGCCCAATCCCGGATACCAAGAGCTCTACCGAGGACAATACCATCCGGATCAATCAGATAGGTAACCGGGATATTTCTAACTCCATAAAGTTTAGTTATTTCCATTTTATTGTCTGCCAACAGAGGAAAGCTGAAACCGTATTTATCGAAAAATGCTTTTATCTTTTCGACACTTTCTCCCATCCCGACTGCAAGTACCACCATTTTTTCCTGCCCCATCTGCAGGTAGGCTTTTTCCAGGTCCGGCATTTCTTTCAAACATGGAGAACACCAGGTGGCCCAGAAATTCAACAGTACAAAACGCCCCCGATAGTCCTTCAAATTTACTGTCTTGGCATCCATCATTTCTCCGGCAAAATCATGAGCCTCGATCCATTGTGTCGCTGGTGTGATACGCAAAATTTTCAGCGCCTTTTTTTCGTCTGCAGACAAAGGTGACTCTTTGCTCTGTGCGGGAGGCACTGCAAAAACAAGCAACGTAAACAACAGTAAAAAGCTTTGCAATATTATTTTGGGTAAAATTGAATTAATATTGTTCATTATAATCAGTTGAAATAGTTTTCAGCGGGTATTCACTTATTTTTGAGGCAAAGCTTCTGGAAAGTTCTCTATATTCATTTTACGTCAAAACGAGCGGCTTCACAATCAGCAATACAAAATATTCATGCGGAACATTCCGAAACAGGAGGCCAGTTATAAATCACACGTACAAAATCCTGGTTCTCAATAAAATCATTTTTTAGCAGTAATTCCGAAAATGCTCTTTGTCCTGCAGCATCTCCGATGGCCAAAACGATCAAAACGTCACGGAATTGTTGTAGAAATTCCTTAGGTGGCAAATCCGGAAAACCCCAGGCCGGTCGACCTTTGACTTGTCGCTCAGGAGGTCCCTGACGATTGTCGACAAAACCGAGCAGCTTAACCTTCCGTTTTTCAAAACTTTGCGCAGCCTGCCTGCCCGTTGGTCCTGAACCAACTACGAGCACACCCCTGCGATTTTTGAGTCGGCCAAACTCCAGCAGAAAATTGGTTTTTGCTTCAAACATCGCCGGACGTTTATACATCGCTTCTCGTCTGGAGAGTCGTCCAGGAGCATGATATTTACGCAGAAGAATTTCAGGATGTTTGCCAAATTTTGCGCCTTTTCCGTATGCTCTTAAAATTACGTCATAATCCTCTGCCCACGGATTTTCGGAGTAACCTCCTATTTTGTTAAATAATTCCTTCGTCGCAAAAAAACTTGGATGCACAATTGGAGATTCCGCAAACAAATCCCGCTCAATCTGTTCATGAGAAATCAAGGAGTTGCTCCATGACTGGTATTGAATTCCGCTTTCCGGAAAAGTACCGGAGTCTGTGAAACCTTCGACCCTGCAGCCGATCAAATCCAGTTCCGGATTTTCTTGCATGAACTCAAGTTGTTTTCCTAGCCTGGTTTTTTTCATTCTATCGTCGGCATCCATACGAGCGATGTAGTCCCCTTTGCACTCCGCCAGTCCAGTGTTTAACGCAGAAACTATTCCATTTGCGGAAGTCCGAATTATTCGTACTCTTGCATCCCTCCCTTTCGCTTTTTCCAAAATATGTGGAGTTTCATCGGTGGATCCATCATCGACAATCAAGAGTTCGTAATTTTCAAAACTCTGTTTTGCAATGTCATCGAGGCAGTTGGCTATGACAGAGGCATCGTTCCGCACAGGCATCAGGATGGAAATTAAAGGTGAGGCGTTCAAAATATTATCCGGAAAAATCAGTTGCTAAAAGTAGTTTTAGAATTTCATCACGCCGGTTTTTTGGCTGATTGAGCAGGATCACAAAATAGCGTGGTTTACTGCCTGGCAAATAACCGGCCATCGTTGAAACTCCATGCAGAGTTCCGGTTTTGTATAAAATGCCATTATCTCCGTGAAGCAGATTTTGCTGTGCCGAAAAAGCTTTCAGCATTTGCCAAACTGCTTCAGTGGTCAGTCGGTTTTTCCGTGAGATCCCCGAACCTTCCACGATACGGAATTGTTTTTCCGGAATGCTGAGTTCATCGCGTAAATATTCTTCGAGCGCACGTGTTCCTTTTTCCAGCGTGGCCGGTGCTCCATAACGCTTTAAGCCAACACTTAATAAAAGTTGATTTGCCGTAAAATTGTTAGAGTAACGCATCATTCCTGCGATCAGTTCTGTTAAGCTGGCTGAATTCTTGTGCGTGTAAATAAGACTGTCCCCGGAACTTAACGGACGAAGAGTGACATTTCCTGAATGAAATGAAAAACCTGCCTGAGCTAAAAAGGCGTGAACAAGTTCTCCTGCATAAATAATCCCTGAATCCGGCGGGATACTGATCCGATGTTTTCCGGGCGACAAATTATGAGCTAAACGTTTCGCCAACGGTGTCAGCGGAGTTTGCTTTTCTGCAGAGGTAACAAGCCCTTTTGAGTCTATTTTCAGAAACACTGTGTTGAAATTAACCACCAACGCACCATTCCGCGAGTCGTATGGATTTTTTGAAGATTCAATGCCAGGAATTTTTATGTTTGCGCTGAAGAGCGAAGTGTCAAAAAATACTCCGTTCAATTGTTTTGGCAGTTCCGGAAATTGACTGAGTTTTTGCGTAATTTTCTGCCATTCCTCAGACACCAGAAAAGGGTCTCCGTGACCTCTGATACCGAGCTTACGGTTTTCTGCCAAATAAAAATCAGTACTGTAACGGAATTCCGGTCCTAGATAATGCAGGGCGGTCAATGCTGTGGCGAGTTTGAGCACGGAGGCCGGAACTAACAGCGGATTGGTCTCAGTAGGATATCTATAGAGAACATCTTTTTCATCCGCGACCAAAACACTGCCGTGGCTAACCAATGATTTTAGTTTAAAATCCAGTTCGATTTGAGCTGGTTTTACGGCCGCAGAAAGAGAAGATGATAGAAAAAGAAATACCCACACAAACACCGGGAAAAGTATTTTTCCTTGCACAAGACAAGGCTTCTCATTAGGATGGATCATTGATTTCAACAAAATATATTAATTTAAAAAAAGGCAGCATGAACACAAAAAAGATCCTCGTTACTCCCGGAGACGGTATCGGCCCCGAAGTCTCGAAACAGGCAATTCAGGTTTTGAAACATATAGCTCCACGTTTCGGACTCCAGCTTGAGTTAACCGAAAAACCAGTGGGCGGAGCCGCGTACGATTTGACCGGCACACCAATTCCGGATGAAACGCTCGAAGCAGCAAAAAATTCTGACGCGGTTTTGCTCGGCGCTGTCGGCGGTCCCAAATGGGAATCTCTGGATTTTGCGGTACGTCCGGAACGCGGATTATTGAAATTACGTTCCGAATTAGAGTTGTACGCAAATTTGCGGCCTGCAGTAATATACGGTGATCTAGTCAATGCTTCAACTCTTAAACCGGAAGTTGTCGATGGGGCTGACCTGATGGTGGTACGAGAATTGACAGGCGGAATTTATTTCGGACAACCTCGAGGTGTGGAGATTCGCAACGGAGAACGTGTTGGATTTAACACACTGGTTTATTCGGAATCTGAAATTCGCCGTATTGCAAAAGTGGGTTTTGAAATTTCCATGAAGCGTGGTAAAAAACTAACTTCGGTTGATAAAGCAAATGTGCTCGAATCAACTGAACTATGGCGCGAAGTTGTTACGGAAGTCGGCAAAGATTTTCCTGAAGTCGAATTGAGTCACATGTATGCTGACAATGCGGCAATGCAGATTATCCGCAATCCAAAACAATTTGACACAATGGTAACAACGAATATGTTTGGCGACATTCTCAGCGATGCCGCAGCAATGATGACAGGTTCACTGGGCATGTTGCCATCCGCTAGTATTGGCGGGAGCAAGAAGGCTTTGCACGGAATGTACGAACCGGTTCACGGATCTGCACCGGACATTTCCGGACAGGACAAGGCCAATCCGCTGGCCATGATCCTTTCAGTGGGAATGATGCTGCGTTATTCCTTTGACCTCGGTGAGGCGGACGAAATCATCAAACAAGCTGTCGTTGAAACCCTAGATACTTACCGTACCGGCGACGTTATGGCTGAAGGAAAAACTCTCATCGGCTGTATCGAAATGGGTGAGAAAGTGCTCGAAGCGCTGGAACAATTTTAAGCTGACCCGAAAGCAGCAAAATCAACTTCCTGTGTTTTCTTCACGATTCACCAAATCCGGAGAAAATGCAGGAACACAGACCGACCAGTATTCCGCCTCTTCCTCAAACGGATTGGAATAACGTACCCTCGCGCCCTTGCGTACCAGCAAAGATTCTCCTACTTTGAGGGTTATTGTCTCTCCATCAATTTCAATTTGTTTGCGGCCGCGGACAAGCATCGTGTATTCATCAAATTCCGGAGTTTGAAAAGGCTCACTCCATCCTGAAGGCGCGACCATGTGTGCGATGCTGAGTCCAGGTTCATTGCTGATCACCCGCCCAACATGCTCTTCAATTAGTTTGCCGTCTGTTGTTGGTACCACAAACGGTGCTTGTTGGATAACGTAGGAACTACTCATATTTTTATATCATATTAAAGGTTTAACAT
>JAPKDT010000164.1 GCA_028822475.1 SAR324 cluster bacterium | reverse complement strand
GAAGCACCTTTGCTTGCGGAAGTGCTCATGCATCTGGAACTGGATTATGTGCATCCTGAAAAACTGGATGCAGAAAAATTACTTCAAGGTGCTTTAACAGAACTTGGAAGGAAGATTCCGGAAGTCTGGGTTGTTCCAGAATTTAAGGAAAATGATCAAGGTACGAGGTTACAGGTCAGGCTTGAGAAAGAAACTTCAGTCATCACTGTTGGAAAGTTGAACGGGCTTTATGATCTGCACATAACTTTACAGAAGTTGATGAAACACCTTTTGATAAAAAATCCCCAACTGACGCAGTTAAAAATTGAGCAGTTGTTTGCCCGTGGAATATTGAACCAGTTAGACGCATATTCAGTTTTGTTAGCGAATGATATTTACCAGGAATTCAACATCAACATCGGAGGTCAATTTGCGGGAGTAGGACTGGTTGTAGGTACACGTGATGGTCAACTGACGGTGGTTGCACCGATGGATGGAAGCCCTGCCGCACAGGCGGGGATGGAACCGCTTGACCGCATAGTCGCAGTTGATGACGAGGAAACAGAACACCTGACCCTTGACGAAATCCTCAACCGCTTGCGTGGAGAAACAGGGACTCCTGTGACTCTCAGCGTTCTCAGAAAAGGGCATGCAAAGGCTTTGAAGTTTGAACTGTTACGTGAAGAAATTAAGGTTGAAAGTGTTGAAACGTTTGATTTACAAAGCGCGAGTCAAACTGTCCGTTATGTACGGATCAAAAGTTTTCAAATAGCTACATCTCAAGAACTGAAAAACAAACTTGGTGACTTAACTGACATCAGCGGACTGGTGCTAGATTTACGTAACAATCCCGGAGGATTGCTTGAAGAAGCGGTGAGGGTCAGTGATTTATTTTTGCCTGGAAAGCAGCGTATAGTCAGCACCAAAGGTTCCTCGGTTTCCACCATTCATGATGCAAAACAATTATTTACCAGTGCCATATTTCAGGATATTCCACTGGTTGTACTGATAAACCGTGGAAGTGCTTCTGCTTCAGAAATAGTTGCTGCTGCTTTGAAACAGAATAAGAGGGCAATTGTGATTGGTGAGCAAAGTTTTGGCAAAGGTACAGTTCAAACTCTCTGGGATTTGAAAGACGGTTCTGGGCTGAAATTAACCATTGGAGAATATTTAACCCCTTCCGGACTCTCAATTCACAATATCGGAGTAATGCCGGAGTTGAGCTTAATTCCGGTTATTGTTCCGCCTGTAAAAAGTCAGCAGGGAACTGATGATCAACAGCAATCATTTTCTCAGGAACGTTTCCTCCTACTGACTGAAGAAAATACTGAAAATAGCAGCGTAGATTCGGAGAGATTTGAACTGCGTTATTTGTCAGCTAAAGTCGCTGTTTTCGATGATGCTAGCTTAAGTGCTGAGGCTGAGATTTTAGAAAATTTAAATGCAGATATTTTTGTAGAAACTGCAAAACGCCTTTTGCTGACGTGGAACCCTGAAGAAATAAATTCCAGTCTTCAGCAAATTTCACGAGAGGTTTCTCAACAGGAAAGCGATAAAATCATCAAAGCACTTGCGGAGCACGGGATTGACTGGAGCTTAAATCCTTTCTTAAAAACACCGGCAGCCGAAAATTTGAGTTTGACTTGGTTTGTGGAGGAAATATCGGCGGATCAAGTACAACTAAAAGTTAAACTCAGGAATACGGGTCAGCTTTCCGGACAGCGTTTGGTGGTTGTAACAAAGGCGGGTAACGTTTTACTGGACGGATTGGAATTTCCGCTAGGTCTGCTTGGGCCGGATGCAGAAGTTGAAAAGACACTTAAGGTGAAATATTTCGCCGGAATGATGGAAGAAACTGAACCGCTTGAACTTGTGCTTTTTGACCATAATATGAAGAAGTTGAAATCTGTGCGACTGCAACTGCATTTCTCACCTAAACTAATTCCTTCATTTCGGCTGTCAATGAAAGTATATGACAATGGAGAGCTTGGCAGTCAAGGTAACGCTGACGGAAAAGTTCAATCTGGAGAAACTATCGCCTTAGCTTTCAAACTGACGAATAAAGGCCAGAAAACTGTGCCTGAATTGTTACTTAAAATTAGTGGAACAGAAGGTACATTCAGGGTTAATCGTGGTAAATTAAAGCTGAAAAATCTTGAACCTGAGCATGAGCAAACGGATTATTTCCTCTTTCAGACTTTGAAAGACACAGGGACTTTAGGAAAAATAAATTTGGAAATGGTTGATACAAAATCTGGCTTGCCAAAGATTGTTCACCGTTGGAATTTGCAGGACTCTCTTCCGGAAGAAGCAGTGGTAACGCCGAAGTTTAGCGGATTGAAATGGCAGGATCTTGACGGAAATACCGTACTGGGTGAAACTGATTTGCAGTCACTTATTTTAAGCGGAAAAGTAAGCAACGCAGCTGATGTGAGGGACGTCTTTGTGCACTTAAATGATGAAAAAGTATTTTATTCTGCCAACTTGTCTTCCCAAGAAGACAGTCCGGATCAGCATCTTGTTAAGGCAGAATTTTTATTTAGCACTTTACTCGAACTGGTTCCGGGGAAAAATAAAATCTCAGTATTTTCACGGAACCGTTACGGATTTACATCAGAACGCAGATTGAGGATTTTACGCAGACAATGAAAGAGAGGTGAAAATAATGTCTGCTGCTTAACGGTAATTCGTAAACTGTACGTCAAAGTCAAAATCATGCTCTTTGACTAGCTGCATTACGGCCTGCAGGTCATCCTTCTTTTTGCTGCTGACACGTACAGAATCGCTCTGAGTTTGTGGCTGAACTTTGAGTTTGCTTGATTTGATAAATTGATTGATTGTTTTGCACTGCTCTTTGGTCAATCCCTGTTGCACAGTAATCTCCTTTTTTTGCACTCTCCCGCTGGGTTCAGTCTTACCATATACCAGCGATTTTACCGGCACGGAACGTTTGATCAACTTGGTCAACAAAACGTCGATCGTAGTCTGCATTTTCATTTCATCATCTGCAGTTATCATTAATGCAGGTTTGGTTTTATCAAAATCAATTTCACAGTTTGAACCTTTGAAATCATAACGATTATCAATTTCCCTTCGTGCCTGATCAACCGCGTTGGTTACTTCCTGGATGTCAATTTCGCAGACAATATCGAATGAAGCCATTTTAGTTTTTTTGGTTAAAGGTTTTTAAATTTGCAGAAACTTAACACACTTTTTGTGAAAGCGCGGCCTTGATGAAACCGTTTATATCACCATTCAGAACGGATCGAGTGTTACCTGCTTCCCAGTTTGTCCGATGATCTTTTACCATCTGATAGGGATGGAGTACGTAACTCCTGATTTGACTACCCCACGCATTTTCCTGTTTTTTGCTGCTTTCTATTTCTTTCTCTTTATTCAGTTCTTTCTGTTGTAAATCAAACATTTGCGCTTTGAGCATTTTCATCGCAGTGGCTTTGTTCTTATGCTGGGAACGTTCATTTTGACACTGCACCACAATTCCGCTGGGAGCATGTGTTATACGTACCGCAGAGTCAGTGGTGTTTACATGTTGACCACCGGCGCCGCTTGCGCGGTAAGTGTCAACGCGGATATCGTCAGTGTTTATTTCAACTTCGACATCATCATCAATTTCCGCATAAACAAAGACCGACGCAAAAGATGTATGACGTCTTTTTTGTGAATCAAAAGGGGAGATACGTACCAGTCTATGAACGCCAATTTCAGTTTTTAGTTTACCATAAGCATATGCGCCTGTTACCGAAAAAGTGACTGACTTGATTCCGGCTTCATCACCGGGAAGATAGTCAAGCAACTGGAATTTATAGCCTTCCTCTGAAAGCCATCTGCGGTACATTTCATAGAGCATCGAGGCCCAGTCTGTGGACTCTGTCCCTCCCGCTCCGGGATGAATTGAAACTATGGCATTTCTGTCATCTGCCTCACCGTTAAACAATCCTGTTATTTCGAGGGAATCCAGATCATTATCAAGTTTTTTGCATGAATCAAGAATTTCTTTCAATAACTCCGCGTCCTCTTCTTCACGATACAAATCGGCAGCAGCTTTCAAATCATCATGCAGTAAATCCAGGGTACCCCAACCTTGAATTGAATCACTTAAGCGTGAAATGTTCCTCAGCAACGCTGTCCGTTCAACCTGCGGTAACTCCCAAAATCCGTCAAGAGTAGTTTCCTGCTCTAAATCCTTTACTTGTTTCTGCTTTGCAGTGACTTCAAAGAAACCCTTCTAAGTCGCCCAGTCTCTGAGTCAGACCATCAATCATCGTACTGATTTCTTCACTCAACATTGGATCAAATCTTTTTAAGATTAAGGTAAAATTAAAGCACTAAGACTATGGTTTATGCCCTGAAATAACAAGTTTAAATCTTAAACGCTTGTGTTTAATCTATGTGTTAGTAAGGTGGTTCAGTGAAACAAAAAACAATTTCGAAAAAGCTGATTTAATATGGAACTAAAATTTACCAGGAAGAACCCCTTATTTTCCGTAGTAGTTCCGTTGTTGGGCATCCTTGGAATATTGTTCTCCCTGACGGCATGTAAAACAATCGACATCAAGGACAAAGCGGATCTTTTACCTTATATGAATAAACCTGTGGCTTTTAT
>JAPKDT010000163.1 GCA_028822475.1 SAR324 cluster bacterium | reverse complement strand
TTGAAAAGCAAAATACTTTCACAAAGAGTTCAGAGTTTCCTCATAAAATTTCTGTGTCTCAATCGCGTTATTTTTCCAATTAAATTTAGCTGCATAATTAAAAGCATTTTCAATCTTATCATTTGGAATCGTAAGCAGATTTTTTAAACCTTCACTTATTTCATCAACAGAAAAGGGAGACACTTCAACCGCAAATCCCCCCGCAGTCTCAGGAGACGCTCCGATATTTCCTGTCAAAACGGGTGTCCTGTTCATCATTGCCTCCAGAATTGGAATGCCGAAACCTTCATAAAAAGTAGGAAAAACAAAACCCGCGGATTTTTCATATAATGATGACAATGACTCATCAGGAATATAATTCAGCAGTTCAACACGTTCATTTAATCCTAATTCCAGCACAGCCTCTTTAATGATCTCAATCCCCCTGCCTTCCATCCCGGCAAGTACCAGTTTGTAATCACTGTGAAGACCGGACAATGAAAATGCTTTCAGCAGATTAATAATATTCTTCCTGATGGAAATCTGTCCGACAAATAAGAAGTAACCGTTTTTTTCCAGCTTGTGAAATTTAAGGTCAATTTCCTTTTTAGCAGAATCCTCTATTTGATTTGGAGCAAGCGGAATTACACGTATTTTATTTTCTGGGAAATCATAAAACCGCAGAATGTCATTTTTTGTAGCCGTACTGATCGCAATAACGCCATCTGCTTTCCTCAATATCTCTTTTGTTTTTTTATCAATGATGCGTTTATGTCTCTCTGAAGTATAATCTGGAATTTGAGTCTCCTCTCTAAAAACCGCGAGATCATAAATTGTATATATCTTTGCCGCGCCTCTAAGATTAAGAAAAGCGCTGTCAGTCGTATGCGCTATATCAACTTTTTTAAATGGATTATAGAGGTGATTGTAATGCCAGTTAATCTTAGCGTTAACATGTTTTAACAGATTGTGGCGATTTTTATACCTCGAAATTTTGCAGTACAGGTTTACGTGTCCATTTATGTCCATTAAATTCAAGAGCAGGTTTTTGATATAAAAACTAATACCTGTCGGATTAGCATTCATCAGTCCTGTTGCTTCAACACCTATTGATATTTCCTGCATCTTCTCTACTAAAGTTTTATTGAAAATTAGTCCTTAAGGCTAGTCAAAAATAATTTACACTTCTTTTAAAATGACTAATCGCTTAGCTCTCTTTAAAGAATAATTAGTTGACATTCATTCTAGAACAATCTTAAAAACTATTTCAGGGAGCCTCTAAAAACTCATTTTTCAAATAATTTATAAAATAACGAAAGCTTTCGCAATCCCATCAGGGAAGGTTTTAGAGCCGCCCTCAATTCAAAGCTTAGTGTTTAATCCTGAGATTGTCCAACTGAATTGGAACAATGGCAATGTATGTGCAGTTTAGAGATGGTTAAATGAGGGAGCAAAATGCTGATGGACTGTCTCTTAATGCCAGAGCTTATTTACGTTACGAGCGGAATAATTTTGTAGGTGATTACCCTTAAAAGCACAAGCAAGATTTGAGGGATTTGGGAGGCGGTAAATATCAGTACCCCATAGCCAATGCTGGCTCCCCAAGCCGGACTCGAACCAGCGACCCATTGATTAACAGTCAATTGCTCTACCAACTGAGCTATTGGGGAACTTATCAGCAAAAATTGGAGCTCTAAAGATAAACGAGTGTGTAAAGAGTTACAAGATATATTTTTGATATTTGCAATATTTATCAGCCTGTAATCATGAAGAACTTGCAACAAGGGATATATAACGATAGCATTAAAAGCTTACGCAATTTAGAAATTTTTTTCGGCATTAAGCTTAAACTAGTAAATTACTTTTGCGTCAAATCTCCCTACTATTATTTCACATCCTGAGACAAAATAATCTCTGCTGCCACTAATCCGCAAATTACTAAAAAAATGACAGCTCTGAAAAAAAGTTTGACAAGCAAACCTAGTCGACAGATTGAATCAGAAAGCATGTTGAATGCCCGTATGTGCAACCGTCCAATTGCGATTGTAGGCATGTCGGCGTTGTTTCCGGATGCCCCGAATTTACATCAATACTGGGATAATATAGTCAACAAGATTGACAGCATCATCGATGTCCCAGAGTCACGTTGGAACATTGAAGATTACTACGATCTGGATGCTGAGACTCCCGACAAAACATATTGCAAACGGGGTGGTTTTATTCCGGATGTTGATTTTAATCCGATGGAATTTGGAATCCCTCCCAACATCATGGAGGTGACAGACGTTACTCAACTGCTGGGCCTGATGGTGGCCAAATCAGCTATGGAAGACGCCGGTTACGGCGAAACAAGTGATAAAGTTCTGGATGCAACCGGAGTTATTCTTGGAGTGACTTCTGGGTTGAAACTTCTAGGTACACTTTCTTCGAGGCTGCAGTATCCTATCTGGGAAAAAGTTTTGCAACGCAGCGGAATTTCAGGAGGTGATACAGAGAAAATTATTGAGAAGATGAAAAAAGCCTATGTACCATGGGAAGAAAATTCTTTTCCGGGCCTGTTGGGAAACGTCATTGCCGGACGAATTGCCAACCGATTGAACCTCGGCGGTACAAACTGTACTGTTGACGCAGCCTGTGCCAGTTCCTTAAGTGCGATGAAAATGGCAATCAGCGATTTGCTGGAGTATCGTTCAGACATGATGATCGCCGGTGGAGTGGATGCTGACAATTCCCCATTGATGTACATGTGTTTCAGCAAAACACCTGCTTTCACAAAGGGTGAAAATCCGAGGCCTTTCGATGAAACTTCAGGCGGTGTCATGATCGGCGAAGGGATGGGTATGGTTATCCTCAAACGTCTCGAAGACGCGGAACGTGACGGTGACAGCATTTATGCCGTCATCAAAGGCATCGGAACCTCAAGTGACGGTAAATTCAAAAGTATTTATGCCCCTCGATCCGGGGGACAGGCCAAAGCACTGCGCAGGGCTTATGCTGACGCAGATATTGATCGGTTGAGTATTGGCTTGCTGGAAGCACACGGAACAGGAACCGCAGCGGGAGATTCAGCTGAATTTGACGGTTTAAAAGAAGTTTTTACAGAAGATGCTCCGGCAAAATCAGGCTATCCGGATTTTCAGCATATTGCTCTCGGTAGTATAAAATCCCAAATTGGACACACAAAAGCTGCGGCCGGAATTGCAGGTTTGATAAAAACCACACTCGCGCTGCACCACAAAATTCTTCCTCCTACAATCAACATTGAACGTCCGAGTGAAAAACTTGGTATCGAAAAAACTCCTTTTTACCTCAATACAGAGCCGCGTCCATGGATCACCGATGGTGAACAAAGACGTGCCGGTGTTAGCGCTTTTGGATTTGGCGGTACAAATTTTCATTTCGTTTTAGAAGAATTTCAGGCAACTCATTCCGGTGCATTCCGGATGCATAAAACTCCAGCAACAGTATTTTTGTCGGCTGATACACCTAAAGAACTGAACAAAGTCTGCCGCGGATTACTCGCGGAATTGGAAACGGTTGGTGCCGAAGAGCGCCAACGTAAACTGCTTAAAAGTTCACGTGAAAATTCGATTCCGAAAAAACACGCCCGTTTGGGATTTGTTACGGATTCGCTGGCAAAAACTGTAGAAATGCTTGGACAGGCGATTTCGACCCTTGAAAGCCAAAACGACAAGACGGAATGGAATGTCAAAGGTATCTCTTACCGTCAGCAGGCGCTGGAAACCAAAGGAAAAGTGGTCGCGCTTTTTTCCGGACAGGGTTCACAATACATGAACATGGCTAAGGAATTGTTTCTCAACTTTCCTTCCATGACAGGTCCTTATAGCGCACTGGACAAACTTTTTACAGAAAAATCCGAAAATTCCTCGTCCAGCCCCAAGCCTTTGTCTGATTTAGTATTTCCGATTGCGGTTTTTGATGATGAAGAACAAGAAGCTCAGCAGGCCCAACTTCAACGCACTGAAATCGCACAACCCGCAATTGGCGGAGTCAGTGCCGGATTATTCAGGGTTATGCGTGACGCAGGATTACAAACAGATTTTTCCGCCGGACACAGTTTTGGTGAATTGACCGCTCTCTGGGCTGCCGGAGTGATTGCAGAAGAGGATTATTACAAATTAGCCTACGCCAGAGGACAGGCCATGGCCGCTCCGGATGATCCGAATTTCGATGCCGGAAGCATGCTGGCAGTGATGGGGAAAGTGGATAAACTCGAAGCGGATGTTGCGGAGTTTCCGGACGTTGTGATGGCAAACCTGAATTCAAAAAAACAGGTTGTACTTGCCGGTCCAACCGAAGCGATTTTAAAAGCGCATGATGCCCTCAAAGAAAAAAAATACACGGTTGTCAAACTTCCTGTGTCAGCTGCATTTCATACCCCGCTTGTCGGGCACGCGCAAAAACCATTTGCAAAAGCAATCCGCGAGGTTAAATTTAACAAACCGAAAATTCCGGTTTATTCAAATGCCACCGGAAAAGCATATCCCGCCGCCGCAAAGACAATTCAAAAACAACTTGAATCACACATCCTCAAGTCTGTGCGTTTCCGTGAAGAAATTGAAAATATCCACCAGGACGGAGGACGTATCTTTATCGAATTTGGTCCAAAAAATGTCTTAACTAAACTCGTTGATAATATCCTTGCTGATAAAGAATACACCGCGGTTGCGCTTAATGAAAATCCAAAAAAAGACAGTGACCTGCAGCTCAGAGAAGCATTAGTTAAACTTTGTGTGGTTGGACTGCCTTTACAAAAATTTGACCCATATGCCATGCCTGCACCACTCCCGCCTGCCAAAAAATCAGGACTGAGTGTGAGTTTAAACGGTGCAAATTATGTAAGTGACGCAACACGGCAGAATTTTGAAAAAGCGTTGGATGA
>JAPKDT010000162.1 GCA_028822475.1 SAR324 cluster bacterium | reverse complement strand
TCAAATACCAGTCCCAGCATTCCTAAATCTGTCTGCAAAGTAAGGCCAAGCAATTTATTTTGTTGAAAACTTGCCAGTAGCGGTTTCAGATCGGATGTTCCCAGTAAAAAATGTGAACTTAAATAAGCACCGTTGTTTTTTGAGGACAAATCTTTTCCTGCCAAAATTCCTGCTTCAAATTCTGTCGTTTCTCCTAGCCCACCAACAATCCGGAAGGCGTCTACGCCAGGCCTGTATTCCTGATCCAACGGTTTGAAAGCAACCGGAGAAAAAACATCTGTGGGACTGACCGACATTCCTCCGAATGTCACAGCCTGCCGTCCAATAAAATATTCCCAGTTTCCTGATTGACAACGCATTAAGGCTCGATCCAAATTTTGCTCAAGCTGCCAAAGTTCAGAAGTGTCAGTTGCTGAAGGGTTTCCGGCCAGGGAGTGATTCAGATCTGCAATTCTGTAAATTCTGCTGAAAGAGTTTTTGATGGAGATCGTGCTTGCTTGTGCTGCAGAATCAATCCAGGCAGGAAATAATTCATACTCTATCTCAGTCGCACAATTTTCCGACAAAGCAAAATCAGTTTGTGCACGAAAACGGTTAAAGAAAAAACTGGTACTATATTGTGTTGAATTTTGGGTTGCAATTAAACTTTTTGTACTGAATGAAAACTCTGCAGAAAAAACCTTCGGAACTAATATGATACTCCAAAGAAGCACCTGCAGAATGAGTCGAAAGAAGAAATTAATTTTTTGCCTTCCGCAAAAAAAACTACTTGAGCTCATCCGATACAATCCGGCCGTCTGTTAGAGTTATCAAGCGTTTGGCACGCTCCATTATTTGAGGATCATGTGTGGAAAATACAAAGGTCATCTTTAGTTCTTCATTGAATTTTCTCATCATTTCCAGTAGTTGCCCTCCAGTTTCAGAATCCAAATTTGCAGTAGGTTCATCTGCTAGAATAATATCCGGCTTTGAAACCATGGCCCGTGCAATGGCTACTCGCTGTTGCTGACCTCCGGAAAGTTCTGCAGGAAACCTGTTTTCCTTACCTTCCAAACCCAGTTCAGCCAGGAAAGTGTGTACCCGTTCTTTACGTTCTGCAGCCGGTACATGCTGTAGCAGCATTACATATTCGATGTTCTCAAGGACTGTCAAAACTGGAATCAGGTTATAAGCCTGGAAAACCAGGCCTATATGTTCTCTACGAAACTGGGCCAGTTCGCTGCCGCTCATTTCCTGAAGTGAGCGTCCGGAAACCTTGATCTCACCGGAACTTACATTATCTAAACCACATAAAATATTGAGCAAAGTTGTTTTTCCTGAACCTGAAGGTCCAACAATGGCCGCAAAATCTCCTCGCTTAATATCCAGATCCACATTCCTGAGAGCCTGGATTTCTGTTTCACCTTCTCCAAATGCCTTAAATATTTTATGTGCAACAATTACTGTTTCTTCCATAAGTCTGTTTCTGTTTAAAATTTTCGTTTTCGCAGTGCTTCAACGGGTAACATCTTCCAGAGTTTGAAGGCAGGATAGAGCGAGGCTAAAAGGGTAAATCCCAGACTCATAAACGGATATAAAACCAGCCTGCTCCATTTGTAGGAAGGATATATTTTTTCTTGAAAGGTAACTCCGGAAAACTCAATGCCGATATAATCTATTCCATAATTTGCAAATAAAGCTGTCACAAAAAGCGCAAGAATCAGCCCGACAATTATACTGACAAACCCCAGACAAACAGCCTCAAAGAACATTATGCGGGCTGCCTGCCAGGGTGTAGTTCCAATTGATTTGATTACCCCAAATTCAAACATTCGTTCGTAAAGCCCCATCAACAACGTATTGGTGATGCCCAGTGCAATTATCAGAAATAATATTGTTCCCATAATTGCCATTGAAAGATCGGTCATTTGCGAAATCATATAGAGTGAGGGCATTAATTCTGTCCAGAGCAGTAATTCGTTTTTCGAAGAATCATCCGGTTTTTTCAAAGGGTTAACCGGAGTTCCGTCCTGTGTTAATTTTGAATAACGCAAAGCTATTTGGTGAATCCGCCCCTCAAGTTTGAGCATGGACTGCAAAGTTTTTCGTGCTACCAGAACCATTGAAGCATCCATTTTCTCTTCGCCGGTTTTGAAAATACCACTCAAGCGGAAGAGTTCCTGTACCATCTCACCGGACTCTGCATCTGCAGCAGTTAAGACCAAACGATCTCCAAGACCTAACTCCAGTTTTTCCGCAAGTTTCCACCCCAGAATCAGTTTCTGTCCGGAAACTGAATCCAGATATTCTCCTTCAATAATTGCCTCATCAAATTTTGAAAGCAGTTGTTCTTCTTCAGGATCAACACCAAGTGACAAAACAGGTTCTCCGCCGCCGGATGAAGTAAGCATGCTTTGTGTTACAATGCGCAAACTGCGTGCTTTCAAATCGGGATGTTTTTCCAGCTGCAACAGTGCTTGATCCAGATCATTTATGGTGAGTTTTACATCCTGTTCATCCCTAAAACCAAGGGCGTGCATTTGGGCATGACCCATCAAGGAATCTGTGGCATTTTTTACCATGTTAGTGTTCATTCCAACCATCATGGTATCCATGAAAATCATGGCAACCAGTCCGATTGCAATCACCAGAGTTGAGAGCCAGGTGCGTGTCCGGTTTCTCCAAAGATTACGCCAGGCAAGTTTTAATAACATTTTGATTGTCAGTTTTCGGTAATTCTTAGTGCCTTAGTGCCTTTTTTAATTCTCCCTCATTGCTTCAATTGGAACAGCCCTGGCAGACTTTATTGCAGGAAAAAAGGCTACCAAAAAGGCTACTCCAATTGTGAAACCCGCCGGAACAAACATGACAAATAACGAGACTTCACTACTAATTGCACTAAAAACAACACCTCCATATTCCATCGGTGGTTCAATTGCAATTCCATTGATTGAAAAATACCAGTTCAATCCACTGGAAAAAAACAGTCCGACAATAACACTGAGACCACTTAACATTGTCATTTCAACAATGATTGAACGAAAAATAAATCCCGGTGAAGTTCCCAATGCCAGCAGCAGCCCATATTCATGACGACGTTCAAAGGTATTCATTAAAACTGTGATCAAAACCACCAAGCCAACTATCAGCATGATAATGGCTTGTGTTATCCAGTTTCCCTGTTGATCGGCAAGCATCGCTTTGTAAAATTGTTCCTCAACAACCTGCCAGGGTTGCACATCAAGTTCTTTAGCTTTAAGATAGTTTTGCAGATATGCAGCCTTTCTTCGGGCTTCGGAATAATTTTCAAGACGCAGTGCTACTTCATGAATCCTTTCTCCCAGTGACAAAAACTCCTGTGCAGACTCAAGAGTCATGTAGATCATACGCGACTCAGCATCTGCCGAACTTTTTCCGACTATTCCAACTACTGTAAACAAATCATTGGCAATTGAACCGTCTGCACCCTGACCGATGAAAATCAGTGTCTCACCAAGTTTGGCCTGAAGCAATTTTTGTAAATGTCTTCCGAGCAGGATTGGATTTGTCACATCAGCGGCCTCACTCAAATATTCTCCATCCTGGACTTTTTCACGCATCGTCGTCACTTGCGCTTCCTGCTCAGGATCAATGGCCATCAGTCTGGCAATTGTTGATTTGTTTTCCCTGAAGATCAGCGCGGAAGAAAAAACCCGTGCGCTCCAGGCTTCTATTTCAGGGTCTGCTGTTAGCTGATTTTTTAAGGCAGGATAAAGTATAAAATTGCGAAAAAGTGAGGGGCGTTCCAGATAACCCTGACTATGGATTTGCACATGTCCAGAATGAGTATCAGTCAGCATACGGATTAAACTGCCGTAGCTGCCGTCACTGAAACCTAGTGAAATAGAAAAAAGCACGTACGCTCCCATCATGCTCAACCCACAGAGCAATGACCGGCTTTTATGCCGCAGCAGATTACGGAAAGCAAGTCTCAATGTCAACATTAGTAGCTATTTTCGTCTTAGTTGACTGAAAGAAAATATGCTTTTTGAAAATACCGGCTTAAAATCAATTGATTTATAACGAATTAAAGTCCTGCTGTTTTTGTTCAGTGTACGCATTTCCATCACAGCAGGAATCATTTTTCCACCCATTTGCTGAATTCCACTAAATTCCATGACCCGTTTCTTTTCACCATCTTCATTGTAATATATTTGCTCAACCGGCATAAAATCTTGGCGGCGAATACTGATCGATATTTTACCCCAGACTGTAACCGTTTCATTTTTTGGTCTGAGTACAATAAAGTAGAATTGATTAGGATCTGAAGGATGTTCTTCCAGTTTTGCGTGATAATCTTCTGCAAGCGTGTTTTCTTTGACCAAATCATCGTTTGTAAAGTCAGAACCCATCCACGAATTCATCATCATTGAAGGCGGAACCTTGAGGACCTTATTTATTTTAGGAAAATAATTCCACATCTGATTACCGAGCTTCAGTGTTTTTATACCTTTATCTTTGCGTGGTGAGAGAATTTTAATCAGCGTGTCATTCATTCCTCTCGACCAGACTTCCATAACAGTCGTACGTTCCCAGTTTTCAGTCACAATCTTCATTTCCATGGTGGCATGACTTGAATCACTTCGGTAAAGCCGGTCCACCTTATCCAGCAGACCTTCTACAGAAGTTTCAGCAGGCACGGAAAAAGGGAATACAAAAACAAAAATTGCAATGCCAAAGATTTGTTTCATGATTAGTGTATTGTACAGTTTTGTTTGTTGAACAAATAAACAACCATTGTTTTCCCACAAGAACCAAATTAATACAATTAGTGAATATACCCGGTCCTGCTAATTTTCATAGAATCAAGGACCAAGGGCAGCTTCAATTTCCTCTAAAACTGCAGGATCTTTTTCGGTTATTTTTGCAGCTTTCAAATTAATTTTAGCCTGTGACGCAGAAATACGACCCAAAGC
>JAPKDT010000161.1 GCA_028822475.1 SAR324 cluster bacterium | reverse complement strand
TCTTCAGGATTATCCACATTTTCAGCCTCAGTACTTTCCTGATCTTCTTGAACTTCTTCGTCTGTCATTATTTACTCCAGTACAAAATATTATTAAACGGATTCGGAGGACTCCAGCTCCCAGCAATTGCGCAATAGCGGTTCTTCAAGGGCATCACAACCGGAAGGACTTTCAAAACCTTTCAACTTAAAAGTAAAAGCCATTTCATCCGGAATGTGTTTTTGTATATCAACAGAACTTTCAGCATTGTGGAAGACGGCAAAGCAGCGGAAAGTTTCTTCAGTTAAATTTTCTACCTTCCTGATTTGAGGCTGACATAACCACTTCCTCATAAAGCAAAAATGATGTACATGTGCTTCCGCGACTTGCTCTAATCCGGAAAGAAAAACCGATCCGCGATAAGCTGGACCATAAACCTGAGCAGCTTTGCGGCTTGCTAAATAATTTGGAACCTCATCCGCACTAAGGTGTCCATATGCCCTACCTGTTGGGAAATCAATCATGGTGGCGGCAAATCGGTGTCCTCCAAGATGACTGCTGTCCCAGACTTCAACGGCAGATTTTTGCCTCAAAACATGATAACGCATTTTATCAGCAAGTTCCTGCCCAAACTTGGCACAGCATTTATCATGCCTCCCGTGGGTACAAATAAAAATCTGCTCCCCTTCAATTGCGGCAGGTGAAAAAGCGGCAGTTATTCCATCACGAAAATATGATTCCAAAACTGCTGGAATTTGACTGGGCATCACATTTGAATAACATTGTTTTTCAGGATAGATAAAAATATTTACTTTGTCCTGACTCAGTCCTGCCCGACTGATCAGGCGGATGCTGATTTTTCCATTGACTACGCTTTGCTCTTTCATCCATTTTTTTAATCCCTGCGGAAATCCACCTTTTGATTCAAGTGCTTCATATTGCCAATATTTTTTTGGCCAGGTGATAAAAACAAAATGCCTGGCATATGGAGCGGTTCCCGCGAGTGGTTCAGCAGATTTCCTTGTCAAAACGCTGCAGTAATTTAAAGCGGACATTTTTCAGTTTCAGTTAGTTGTTGCACAGTTAGTCTTTCAGGATTTAACAAGAGCAGCATAAGGTTTGTAACAGGCAACTTTATGCTTAATCTCCTGCGGATTATTCTCAAAACCTGTTGCAGAAGCAGCTTGAATATTTTGCAGAGCAGGAAAAATGTTTCTACATTTATCCTCAACTAGCGGACAGCGTGAAGCATAGGCACAGCCATTTCCAGATAGGGTTTCAAAATTTGAATCCGGTATTTTTGGAACAGAACTAGATGCAGATTTACTTTTTTTACGTGAAGGATCGGTACGGGGAACCGCTGCCAGTAAAGCGCGTGTATAAGGATGCTGAGCATTATCAAACAGCATTTGTGTTGGCCCCTGCTCCACAATCCTGCCAGCATACATCACTGCAACTTTTGTTGTCATGTGCCGAACTATGCTGAGGTCATGACTGATAAACAGATAAGCCAATCCGTGTTGGTCACGCAGGTCCATCATTAAATTCAGGACCTGAGCCTGTACTGAAACATCAAGCGCGGAAACCGGTTCATCCGCCACAATTAAAGCCGGACGTGTTATTAGAGCACGGGCAATTGCAATCCGTTGTCGTTGTCCTCCGGAAAATTCATGCGGAAATTTAACCGAGTCATTTGGTGAAAGTCCAACATTGTCCAGAGCTTCCGTAACCATTTCGCTCCGTTTTTTAAGTGTCATTTTTCCAAGTAAAGACAAAGGTTCAGCGATAATTTTTCCTACACTTTGCCGTGGGTCAAGCGAGCCGTACGGATCTTGAAAAATCATTTGTAGACCACTCCGCACACGGCGTAATTCTTTAGCTTTTAGTGCATGGAGAATCTTACCCTGAAAGCAAATTTCTCCGGATTGTGGAGCTTCAAGTGCCATTACTGTACGAGCCAAAGTTGATTTTCCACAGCCGGACTCACCTACAATGCCAAAACTTTCACCGGAATTTACGGTCAAGCTCACACCATCCAATGCACGGAAACGTTTAGCTGAAGAAAATAACTGTTGGCGGGGAAGAATGTATTCCCGCACTACTTTCCGAATTTCGAGTAATGAAGTGTCTGTCTTTTTTTGATTCATACTTTTTACTAATAATGGAAAAAACAGGCTGTGGAGTGCGCCGTACCGAGTTGGATTTCCTCAGGAACTTGTGAAGAACATTGTGCCTGAACTCGTGGACAGCGGTCAGCAAAGGAACAGCCCTTGGAACGTTCCCAAAACTCCGGTACACGTCCCGGAATTGTTGACAATCTGTTTGTTTGCGAATATTCGGATTGTAATCCTTGTTCAGCACTTGCTATTTCTGAATCCGTAATTGAGGCAAAAAGGCCCCTTGTGTAAGGATGTGACAGGTTTTCAAAAACATTTTTTGTAGGACCTCTCTCTACGATACGTCCAGCATACATGACCAGCATCTCATCTGTATTCTCCGCGACAACACCTAAATCATGTGTGATCAGGATCAGAGACATGTTTTCTTCAAAAACCAACTCCGCGATCAAAGCCAGTATTTGCGCTTGGATCGTTACATCCAGTGCAGTTGTCGGTTCATCCGCAATGATCAATTCCGGACTGCAGGCCATTGCTATTGCGATTACAACCCTCTGTCTTTGTCCTCCCGAAAGCTGATGAGGATAGAGTGAGTGCGAATATTGTTGACTTGGCAAACCGACACGGTCCAGCACCTTTGAAGCCTGTTGCTGTGCCTGATGGCGGGATAAGTTTTTGTGCAGTCTAAGACTTTCTGCCACCTGAAAACCAATCGGCAGGACTGGATTAAGTGCGCTCATAGGTTCCTGAAAAACCATACTGATTTTGTTTCCCCTGATTTGACACAATTCTTTTTCAGGCAAACTCAGCAAATTACTTCCGAACAGAACTTCTCCGGATGCAGTCATATTATCCGGTAGCAATCCCATGATGGCAATGGCCATCATTGATTTTCCGCAACCTGATTCTCCAACAACACCGAGGCTTTTACCGCGTTCAAGATTAAAATTGAGATTGTCCAAAATATTTATAGAACCGGACTTGTGCTCTGTACTTATAGTTAAATTATTTACGGTCAACAAATTCAAAATAGAGTGGCTTGAAGTGAATGTTTTGCAGGTTTTAAAGATGTTCACCAAAAGTGAAACTGAATATTTCTAAAAAGATGCAATTGATTAATTTTCACAAGTTGGCAAGCTTTTTGGAAAGCATACCTTAAAAGTGCAGTTTTTGCATGCAGAATTTGACCATTTTGAGTATTCTGTGATAAATTATCATTAAAATGGAAAAACAATAATAATGCTCTTAAGTGGGATGAACATTGTCTTTCTTTTTTTAAATTAAATCAGCAAAGGTATATTTTATGAGATCAGCGATTCAGGAAGAATTATTTGGTGCAGAACAATACACTCGTTTATGCAGTATCTGCAGTGGCGAATTTCCACGTTCTTCGGAATTTTTTCCTGAAGGCCGTTGTCAGGACATGATGACCTCCTATTGTCGAAAATGCGCGAATGTCCGGGTAAAGACACAAAGTATCTCAAAAGAAAGTGAAACAGAAATCTCAAATTCATATTCGCTGGAAAAGAGTTGTAAAGAATGCGGTGAAATTAAACAATTACGTGAATTTTACATGTCTTCGCAATCGAATGATGGTAAAACATCTGCGTGTAAAAACTGCACTGACGAAAAACATAAAGCACGTGAGATACGTCAGCAACGTCTTGCTGAGTTTGAATGGGCTGTGTATTTTATCCAGGATTCAAGAAATAACAGAGTTAAAATAGGTTCAAGTGATGATCCCGAACAGGCACTTTCGATCCTGCAGGAAGGTTCTTCGGAAACTCTTCATATGCTCGCGAATCACGAGTCAGGTGAAAAAGATACTGCTGAAATGAGCGTGTATGCACTACATAGTCTGTTTCAAACTCATCATACCGGAAACGGTTGGTTTGAAATGGTTCCTTCCTTGGAACAGTACATTTCCCTAATTCAGCATGGAGATTTCGAAAAAGCTGAATTATTGCTTTATCCAATTGAAAATAATGAAACCCAATCTCCAGTTAAACCGACTCAAAAAGAAAGCATAGAAGGTGTAGTAGTAGTTGATGGACACAGTTTCCCTAGCATTTTAGCTGCTTCAAATGCAACCGGATATACTGCAGAACAGTTGAAAAAATACTTGCAAAAATCTGAGTATTCCAACTCACCACTCACTCCAAAGCTTCAAAAAGCAGGTTGATTTTTTGATTGACCAGACAATGTCATGAGCGGTAGTTATTATTCAAACTTGTTTTTGGCTACCTTTGTGAATATTTCATGTCCGGAACTTCCTTAAACGGTTTTCGACAGGACGCACTCCTTAAAACAGGAGGTGAACTACTGGAGATAGGTTTTGGAACAGGACTCAATCTGCCTCATTATCCGTTTCAGTACAGAAAATTGACGTCGTGGATGTTAATCCAGCTATGTATCCTCTGGCGCCTAAAAGGATTGAAAAGTCAGAAATTTCTATTACTAATTATTTCCTTTCCGGCGAGGATTTGCCAATGGAAAATTCAAGTTACGATTCTGTTGCCTGCACTTTTACCTTGTGCAGTATTCCGGATGTCTCGAAGGCACTCTTTGAAATAAACCGCGTGCTTAAACCTGGAGGAAAATTTGTTTTTCTTGAGCACGGTTTGAGTGATACCTCAAAAGTTCAAGTCTGGCAGCACCGTCTCAATCCTTTACAAAAAATAATTGGAGACGGTTGTCATCTTAACCGTGATATGGATCAAATTGTACGCTGTGCGGCTTTTGAAATGAAGTCCTTAAAACTTTTTCAACTCCCTTTATTAACTAAAATTATCGGTCACTGTTATCAAGGCGTCGCGTTCAAAGAGTAGTTCGTAAGCTTAATGAGACGAGCTATCCTGAAAAGATAAGCATGAC
>JAPKDT010000160.1 GCA_028822475.1 SAR324 cluster bacterium | reverse complement strand
ATGACTGGAGGCTTGACGATTTTCATGCTCAACACAAAAGCGGAGTTAAGATTTGGATCGGAAATGGTCTTTTTGGCTATCATCTTGAGAAACCTGAATATCAGGAAATCGGTTTTATTGAAAAATTCAAACTGCATCAGCAAATAAAACTTCTGCATGAGAACAAAAAAACTGAAAATTGAAAAATCTACTCATTTTTTAGAGGCACACCTGAAACCAACGTTATTATAGGTACTTGTAGGCAGAGCATCACGCCGCATAGCCGAGCGTAAATATTCCGCGGGATCGCTCCATGATCCACCGCGAAGGATACGATACTTGCCGATTTCAGGTCCCTGCGGATTTGCTCTTTTGAGGCCGGGATAGATTCCAAACCAGTCATAGACCCACTCCCAAACATTTCCGTGAATGTCAAAAAGTCCATTCGGATTACTTGTTTTTTGTCCTGTAGCGTGAATTATACCGCCGGAGTTTTCACGGAACCAGCCATAATCCTGCAAAAATTCTATACCTCCTTCTACAGAATATTCGCTTTCAATTCCTGCGCGTGCAGCCATTTCCCACTCTGCTTCCGAAGCTAAACGTTTGCCAACGTAGTTACAATAATGACGTGCCGCATACCATGAGACTTGAATTACCGGTTTTAACTCACTGCCGATTTCGGGCACAAGATCATCCGACCAATTTCTCAAATAATTACCATCGTGAAATTTACGCGGGAAAGTGCTTTTTCGTAAAAATGGATGTTGAGCCGCGATACGTAAATATTGGTAATTGGTGACTTCACATTTGTCTATCCAGAACTCATCCAACTGCACTTCTCGCACAGGATGCTCCGCAGGCAGTCCCTCCGAACTTCCCATTTTGAATTTTCCGGTATCAATCAGCAGCATTCCAGGCTTTGGAGTGTTCTGACTGACAGCATCAACAAATCCGCAAAGTGTTTCTAAATCTTTAGTTTTGATAAATGTCGCAGTTTGTTCTTCAGGAAACAATTTCTTGTCCAGATTTTTCAGGATACGTAGATAAGTCTTTAAGATATCAGTTTCAAAATTTGTTACTCGTTTAATCATTTTTCTTTCATCACGCCCGCACCTGTATTTTTCATTCAGGCAATTCAATTTTTGTCGTATCCACACTCGTACCGCATCCCGTGCCCTTTGCCTTTCTATTTCATTTAACAATGCCGGTTCTGCGGCTAAATATATTTTTTCAAAGAAAGAAGTTTGCGCAATGCTCGTTTTGGCTAGTTCCACTAGTGCATCATAGTCTTCACAAAACTTCTTTTGCGTGGTTGGTACAGCGACGCCATAGGCCCTGTGCTGTGAACAAGCCTTCGTTTCAAGTTTGCGGTTAATCCCCAGTTTTTCCGAAAAAACACGAAAACGCAACTCAGAGATGGTGTGAATAAGTGGATAGCGCTCACCTTTTGTGGCGAAACCGACGAAATCTGAAATGGCGGATTGTTGAAAATCAAGCGCCATTTTTTGAAAATCAAGCGCTGCTGCCCAAACAAGCTGCACGCTGAATAATAATCCAAACAGCAAAAAGATTTTTCCGTAATAACGCCGTTTTAGGGGCAATTTTCTCATTAGTCCTTCTTATGTAGATCAACGCGAGTCTGCAAATTTCGAATGAAATTGATATTCTTGTCCGCTTTTTTTCAACTCGAGCTAAGCTAAAGTTATTTCAAAATACCGGTATCTTAAAAACACCACACATGGGTTCAGAATGCCTTACTAAAACTCGTGACCACTGAGCATCCGCTTCATCGCTTAAAAAAAACTGGTAGCTCACCTGAAACAAAGTAAAATAGATGCATAGCTGTCCAAGCTGCTAAAGCTAATAATAGAGAAAAGCAATCGATATTCCATCTCTGACAGGAAACCGAATTGTGTTTAATTTTAGGAATTATTTTTGAGAAAAATTAAGTTATGTTTTCGTTAAATTTTCGTACATCAAGTTGGCTGAATCGTTATTTACATTATCGGCTCGAAACTCAATTTACGTTGACAGAGCAGTATCTACAGTTTACAGAGGGCGCATTAGGAGCAGAAAAATTTGATGATTGTCTTTACTCAACTGTCAAAGAAAACGGAATCCTCTTCGGCTGCCCGGTTATTTCTCCATCTTTACATGACTTAGCAAAAAAACTGTATTTTCCCAAACAACAGGGTGGGACAATTTTGCTTTTCCTGGAAACGCTGTTCTCGGTTGCATTCATCGAAAATCAAAGTTTGACGTCAAAGAATGGTGATGGGGAGGATCATCACCCATATCAAAAGCAGCTACTGAAAATTGTTTTGTTAGTTTTACAATATCATTTGCCCGACAGTTATTATCGCATACCGCAGGATGTAATTCTTTCGGATTTACTGGACAGGAACGAAACATTTAACGGGGCGTTGCAAAAGTTGGAGCTTGTGTTGCTTGACACAGTGACCCTGCAGGGATATTCATCACTGGGCAACCGACAAAATAATTTTGCTTTTGCAAAACTTTATTTTTTCCTGCTCTGGTCTCGCGAAAATGCGGTAGGTGATGTTTCTTCTCCGGAAAAGTATCTTGAACTGGACAGGCAACTCCGTGAGGAAATGATCTTTATCTTTGCCGCGCTGATTTGGGCGGATGACTTTGTGGCAACTGCAGAACAGCAGGTAATTGAAAAATACATCGAACAAACCGGACTAAAAGAGTCAAAGCAGAACGAACTCACTCGGATGATCCGTGAACCTGTAAAAATATCAGACCTACATTGTTCCTTCACTGCTGTAATTATCGGTAGCTATTTGGTGGAACAGCTGATTTTGCTTTCATTGATCGATAATCAGGAGGCATGGCAGGAACGCGAACTGATTGAAAATATTTCCCTGCATCTCGGGTTGCCCTCTGAAAAACTGGAAGAGTTATACTGCTCGGTGGCAGAATTTTTTTCCGTTCACAATGAACGTCTCGAATTCTTGAAAAATAATGCCGCATTCACGCAGTTTCAAGATTATATGAACGATACGGTTGTCAAGTTGGTCAAAAAAAATGTGGCCAATATTATGACTGAAATCAAGGAAACTAAAGAACTTTCCGAGTTGCTGCTTAAAGCTACCACACAACCTTTGACCAGTCATGAAAAACAAAAAGTACAGGAGCAGTTAATGGACGTTGCCCGCTCAATTCCTGCGCTCGCAATTTTTGCACTGCCTGGAGGTGGCATACTTTTACCTGTGCTGATCAAAGTTCTGCCTTTTAACATTCTGCCGAGTTCATTTCAGGATGAACCCGTTTCCTCTCAATGATTAGCTCAATGACTAGTCGTTTTTGGTTTGCTGCTTACAATCTTTTTTTACTGCCGCTGTTTTTAGGAATTGTAAAATTATTAGCATTTAGCAAAACAAATATCCGCGAGAGCTTAGAAAAACGGGAAGGTCAGTGGGAACGTTTGGCTGATGGTATTTCAAAACGTGATTGGCAAAAGCCCTTAATTTGGCTGCACGTAGCCAGCGCCGGAGAGTTTTTACAGGCTCAACCGGTAATTGAACGCTGTGTGGCTGAAGGTGCTGAGTGTGTTCTGACCTACAGTTCAATCAATGCCTACCGTTGGCTTGAACGTCCTCAGCAGTCAAAAATACAGGGCTTACTCGCAACCGAATTTTTACCTCCTGATACACTCTGGAACGCTCGGCGTTTACTTGGTTTGCTGCAGCCGTCACGTCTGGTTTGGGTAAGTTACGATTTGTGGCCAAATTTAGTCTGGGAGGCACATCAACAAAAAATTCCTCAATCTTTAATTTCAGCAATCGTTCATGCTGATTCACGAAGAACGGGTAACATTGTGGGACGTTCATTTTACCACTCAATTTACGAATGCCTGGAGCATATCTTAACCGTCTCTGAAGCAGACCGCCAAAGGATTCTTTCAGCAATTCCGGAGCATCCAAAAGTTGAGGTGATGGGTGATACACGTTGTGACAGTGTGCTGGAACGCAGAGATCGTTTGAAAATTCCTGAACTGCCTCAAGCGGCAAAGGACGGGTTTGTGTTTGTGGCAGGCAGTACGTGGCCTCCGGATGAAGAGTGTATTTTTTCTGCACTGAAAGAAGCCTTGACGGAGTTTCCGGAATTGTTTCTGATTCTGGCACCGCATGAACCTGCCGAAGAATATTTGGGAAACGCGGAAAAGTATTTTGCAGGAATACCGCTTGTGCGCTGGTCAAACATTTCTTCCTCTCCGGAAGGTGTTCGAATACTACTGATAGATTCAGTGGGAATCCTCGCAGGACTTTATCACTCCGCAAAGATGGCTTACGTTGGCGGCGCATTTACAACCGGTGTTCATAATATCCTCGAACCAGTAGCAATGGGAGCCACCGTCGCCTTTGGTCCAAAACACGATAATTCAACCGAAGCTCTGCAGATGCTTGAACAAAAATTGGTCAACACTGTGAAAAATTCTGCTGAATTCCGGAAGCTGCTTTTTGATTTATTAGCCGATCAGGAGAGTTGTCTTGAATTGGGGCGGCAGTCCAGGGTATTTGTTGAATCTCAAGCGGGAGCAGCGGAGTTGTGCGTTCCATTGCTGATGAAAGATTTGTCATAGATTGTTTCTGTTTCAGCTTTATATCTTGAACAGCTAATTCTGAGAATCCCACATTTTCCTGCACAAGACTAATGCTCCGACTTTGCCTGCGCCTGCTTCTTTGAAGCATCGTGCAGCGGCATTCAGCTTAGAACCGGACGTCATTATGTCATCAAGCAATAATATATTTTTATCCCGTAAATCTGCTAAAGCAGAAAACGGATCTTCAAGATTTGTTTTTCTTTCGGCCAGAGGAAGTTCTGTTTAAGAAAGTGTGGCTCGTGTTCGTCGCAACCAGTCTGGATGAATCGCCAGAGAATTTTTTCTGAGATTTTTCCAAAAATGATATGCCAGTACAAGAAACTGCTTGAAGTCACGTTTGCACAGTCGTGAAGAATGAAGAATGAAGAGGAATCGGAAC
>JAPKDT010000159.1 GCA_028822475.1 SAR324 cluster bacterium | reverse complement strand
GATCAATCAATGTAGTAATGGAATTGTACTGCATTACCCTCCCTTTCCACCTTGAGTGAAATCTCACGTTCTGATTGAAGGACTTCCAACAACTTGAGTGCTTTGCCGACTGAATCAACAATAAATCCGTTTATTTCTAAAATGATGTCATTTTTTTTCAGCCCCAATTTTTCATAAATACTTTCTTCTTTAATGTACTGAAACATGAAATAAGGTTTTTCATCTTTTGTTGTAGGTACAACCCTCGCATCATTCAGCAGTTGCTCGAAATCTGCCAGTTGTTCATCAACCCACACTCGCTGAAAATGGAAAGTATTTCCTGCATTACCATCAGATGCTGGAAGAAGGGCTTTTTTTGCAACTACTTTTTCCTTTGGTAGAACAACAATCGCTGCAGTTTTTTTCACTGAATCAGTTTGGTTATTTGCTTTTTTTGGTTGAGAAACTGACGCCGCCGCCTTTCCTGAAGTAACCTCACTGACCATCCACAACGCTTGTTTTGTTTCCTGATAGAGTATCAAAACCCAGCGATCCTTGATTTTTAATACTTTTACGCTTTCTTCAGCACATTCTTCGTCACGCTCAATTGTTTTTGCGTGAAAACATTCACCTATTCCGTAAATCACATATTTATTTAAACTATCTTTTTTACTAATAAAAGCAAATGAATTCTGCTCTCCGTAAATCATGGTTCCTGACAGTGCGATCGATAAACGTGTATGTTCGACTGTTTCACCATCCGCGGTTTCCTGAGTAATAATTTCCTTATCTGGAAGAGATGGAGCCAATTCTATTTCTGTTTTTTCCGCGTTAAAAATATTTCTCTCCAAAATTGCCGCAAATTCTTTTTGGGGTTTACCGGAATCTACAGGCAGTTTGTCAGTTTCAATCTGGAAAGTCCTGGGCGTTGAAGGAGGGATAGACAAGACTTGATGATGCAGCCATGTGCTGAGCAATGACCCTGCCAAATAAGAGGCAGCACCAGCGAGCAAAACGTTAAATATTAGAGTAATAGTCGTGGAGGAAAGTCTCATAACGAGCCAAATATTCTGAGAAGCAGAATGCTGATCATTGAGAATCAGTCATTGGATGCAGAGATAGCTTTTTGCTCAAGATAATCGGCGGCAAACTGAGTCGCCAACAAATAACCTTTTACTCCAAGCCCAACTAGTGCCCCAATCGCTATATCGGAAAAATAAGAGTGATGCCGAAATTCTTCACGCTGATGCACGTTGGAAAGGTGGATTTCCAGAAAAGGAATTTCAATGGCAAGCACTGCATCCCTAAGTCCTACACTTGTGTGAGTCAAGGCACCAGGATTTAAAAGTAAAAAATCCGCGTCACGCTGCTTATGAAGCCAGTCAATTAATTCTCCTTCTGAATTTGACTGAAAAGCCTCACACTCAATTTTACGTTCACGAAGTGCAGATGAGACTTGCGCTTCAATATCGGTCAAGGTCGTTGAACCGTAAATTTCAGGTTCACGGCTGCCTAGCAAATTAAGATTTGGTCCATTTAGCAAAAGTACTGTAGGCATAATTTAAAATTGTCTTTATGATAATTATTTCCAGATTAGTTTTTATAGAAACAGCATTCAGGAGCAAAAAACTATCCGCTCACAATAAAGCCTGCATTGCTAAAATGCAAGTGATTTGGCTGACAAGGAGCGGTGTATTACTTCAAACAAACAAGTTCCGGATGAATTTAGACATGCTTTCCAAAGTTTGAATTTCCTGATCACGATGCGGAGAATGTCCACAGTTATCAAGAAAACACGTTTCTACGCTGTTGCCTGATTGACGGACAATCGCTTCAATTTGTGCAGAAGTACCGTATTCGTCGTCATTTCCCTGAACAATTAATTGTGGCACCCGGATTTTCGGAAGACACTCTTCTATGTTCCAGGCAGAAAAGTCAGGATGAAGCCAGACATCAGCCCATCCGTGGAAAGCACAATCAACATTTGCACCATGATGTTTCTGTAAACGTTCCCGAAGATTTCCGGACAGATAAAGCTCCTTTACTTTTTCGATGGATTCCGTAGTTAGCTGTTCACAAAAAACGTGCGGTGCTTCATTGACAATTCCAAGCAGGCATTCTGAAGGATTATCAGCTGCATGAATTAACGCAATCGAAGCTCCATCGGAATGTCCCACTAGGATACACTTGCGGATTTTGTACTGCGATAAAATCTCAGGAAGTTCAGTCAGAGCTTCATGATGCATAAAGTCCAGAGCACGAGGAAGTTCACACGAAGCAGATTTTCCGTAACCAAGTCTGCTGAAAACCAAAGCACCACAAGCTGTTTTGTTTGCTAGTTTTTCCGGAAAGTCTTTCCAGAGTGAAACACAGCCTAGACCCTCATGTAAAAAGACGAGGGTTGGAGCTGCTTCAGGAGGAGGTCCATACCAAACTGATTCCAGTTTATTAGTGTTAATACGTTGACTCAAAATACAGAATATAATGTTTGAGGTTCTTATTAGGCAGGTTGAAGAACTCGCTGAGCGGGGAGTAAAAATGCTATCACAGCAACTGCGACCGCGAGCAAAACCAAGAGTCCGTAAAGCCAGATGAAACTTCCGGTGAGTTCATAAATCCAACCGGACAAATAAATTCCTGATGCGCTAAAACCAAAGCCTAACAAAAATTTACTGCCAAAAACCAGACCATGCCTGTGACTAGGAGCATATCGAACGAGTAAAGTGTTTTCTACCGGAAGTGCGCCTGTACTCAAAAATACGACAAGCATCATGCTCAAAACCAATGGTATTTCAGTAAGCTGACTGGCCAAAGCTACTGCTGGAACAGTTAATAAAAATAAAGAAAAATAAAGTTGACGCTCAGAATAACGGTCAGCCAGGCGGCCGAACAGGAGTTGCCCCATTGCTCCTGCCGCATAAACCAGCGCCACCATCGAGCCTGTACCAAGCAGTGAGCCTGAAGTAAGGAGAATACGCAGATCAAAATCTTTGGGTAGTGAGAACTGTACAATCTGGTGAAAAATGCCGGTGAGGAGCAGTGCTAGCCCTATCAAGACAAATGTCATCCAAATATTTTTCGGAGAACTCGATTCATAAGTATCTTTCTGCACAGGTTTTTGGGCTTCATCCAGAAATGTACGCAAAGCAATACTGAAAAGGATTCCGACAAACAAACAGACAATTCCCGGAACAATGAACGCAAAACGCCAACTCCACAATCCGGTCAATGATCCTGCAACAAGCGGGGCGAGAACAAAACCTAAACTTCCAAATAGACCGTTAAAACCAAGGGTGGTACCAGTTTTGGATGTTCTGGAAACCAACCATGACATTCCTACAGGATGATAGATTGAAGCGAATAATCCGATCCCGGCCAGTCCAAAGGCCAACGTCATAGGTGTCTCTGCAAATCCAGTTATAATCGTAAAAGCTCCGGTACCGTAAAAATATATTTCCAAAAGTCTGGTTTTACTCCATCTGTCACCGAGCCATCCTGCAGGCAAAGCTCCTGCACCAAAGAGAAATGCTGCTGGAACAGCCAGTGCCGCCAATTCCTTAAAGCTCAAATTCATTTCTACTTCTAAAACAAGAAGAACAGTGGGAAAAAGCAGGGTGAGTAAGTGGCAGAGAGTGTGGCCTACTGAGGCAAAACCAATAGCCGCTATTTCAGAGTTTTTATTCATGTGCAAAGATAATTTACCTCAGTTTCAGCTTTTATGAATTATGTTTGAATCGGTTAAATACTGCTAAAACAGTGTCATTAAAGTGCATAGTGAAAAATCTTGTGTAAGTGAGCAAACTGAAAGAATTAAAATTTCAAATTTTTACCAAACAGAGATGCTAAAGTATTTCATTTTTTATCATTTTCAACATCTTTCTGTTTTGAAGCAAGCACTTTATCGAGATCGTTTTTGAGTTTGCCGAGGTGATAATCTTTATTGAGCGAAATGTGAATGATGGCGAAAAGTGTTGCAACAGGTGAAGCAACCGCGTAGCCGTAAATGTTGATCAGGTACAAATCAATTATAAGAGCGGAAGTTTCGAGAAGTTTTACCAGATCAAAAACTAAACGATAACGTAAAAAAAGCCAGAGTGACATTGCATGGGCAACTACTGTCACTACTGAAGTTCCAACCCAGATGAACAATGCAAGGTCCAACGTTGCCAAACCAAGCATAAGATGAAGTGATGTTGTTAATGCACGTTCGATTGATTCTTTTGTCATGATTTGTTTTCAGGCGGATTGAACTTCTTCCTCGTCTTTACTAAAATATTTTTGTAGTACAAGCGACCACAAAAATCCACCGACGAATTTCGCGACAAACTGTCCTAGCACAATTTCAGGCATGAACACCCCAAAAGCCAGCGTCGGAAAAACAATTGAATCAATAGCGCTACCTGCCACATTGGAACCATTTGCCCTGATCATGAAACGTTTTTTGCGTAATCCAGCATAAACCAGTGCGTCTCCTACACCGGCCGCTAAAAAGGCTGTTGCACTGGCCAATGCGATTGGCAAAGCATCCCAATTGAGTACAATTGAAATTGCTGAACCTCCGCAAATCAAGGCTAACATTTTCCACCACAATTGTTTCCCGTGCCATTGATCATGCAGTTTGTCCCGCAAACTGAGGTCAAGACCAATAAATAAAAATGCTGTGATGACCGCTGCCTGAGGCCCAAGCCAAAGTATAAGCATGTTGGCCAGCACGACAGCCAATAAGTAAATAAAAACAAGTATCATGGGAATATCAATTAAATGCAGAGTTTCAAAGTTTTATTTTGTTTATTAAGCCTGCTTCATTTTACTCAGTCTGCATTCAAAGAGTCAAACATCATTTGCTGTAACTAATGAAGATTTCTCGCTTTGTTTTTAATGACACGGTTAGAGAATTATTTTTACAGGTTAGTCAACTTTGTTTCACAGGGCGTTTAAACTGAACAGCACTCCAATTATATGAGTTTAAGGTTGAACAATATTCAAAACCCATTTTCTTCACTGCAATGCTTAGTTCATCAGCCTGCTCAGCCAGGAGTCCACTGCAAATCAAAGTTCCACCAAGACTAG
>JAPKDT010000158.1 GCA_028822475.1 SAR324 cluster bacterium | reverse complement strand
TGGTGGGTCGGCGGAGGTTCGAACTCCGGACCACCTCATTAAAAGTGAGGTGCTCTACCAGCTGAGCTACCGACCCAAAAGGGACTTTAAATACTATCAGAGAGGGCTAAAAAGTCAATTGGTATTTGACTTTATTACTTATTTTTATGAAGATCTATTAACTTTCCAAAACTTTTACCAGATTATCGGCAATATTATTAAATGCCGTGGTAGCAGGTGAGTCGAGGTTGCTTGCCATCAACGGTTTTCCTTCGTCCCCGCCTATACGTACTTGCAGTTCAATGGGGATGGCACCTAGAAAAGGTGCTTCCAGTTTCTTACAGGCTTCTTCAGCACCGTGCTGGCTGAAGATTGGAGTTTCTTCACCGCATTTGGGGCAAGTGAAAAAACTCATATTTTCGACAATCCCTAAAATGTCAATTTCGACTTTGCTGAACATTTGCGCGGCTTTTACTGCGTCAATCAACGCTACATCCTGAGGTGTAGAAACAATAATTGCTCCTGTAAGTTCACACAACTGAGACAAAGAAAGCTGTGCGTCTCCGGTACCAGGAGGCATGTCAATGATCATAAAATCACCACCAGGCCATTTTGTATCACGCAACAGTTGCTCAAGCGCCTGGTGAACCATAGGACCACGCCAGACAACCGCGTCATTTTCTTCAACCAGGTTTCCAATTGACAAAGTATGCATCCCAAATGATTCCAGCGGAATCAAACGATTTTCAGATACAGAAGGTTTTTCGCCACGGCGTCCGGTCATGATCGGCAAACTTGGACCGTAAATATCCGCGTCGAACAAACTGACTTTATAACCTTTTTGAGTAAGTGCGAGGGCTAAATTGACAGAAACAGTTGATTTTCCGACACCACCTTTTCCACTGGCTACCGCAATTACAGCTTCATAATTTTGCAGGTATGCTGTACGTTGTGGTTGTTGAGGTGCACCCTGTGCAGGTTTAGCAGCTTGTGCAGGTTGTGATTGTGCGGATTGATTGTTTTCAGGCGGAACAGCTAAAACTTCAATCGCGACTCTCTCAATCTGCTCTACTTTTTTTATTTCTGCTTCTATCTGTGCCGGCAAGGAACCACGCAAAGGAGAATCCTCTGGTAAAATAAGCGTGATTTTTGCAAAATCATTATTGACCACACAGCCATGCACAATTTCCGGTTCTACGCTGACGAGGGGTTGTCCGTTATCCAAGGTAATGCGCGAAAAAGCTGCTTCAAACTGTTTTTCTATGTCCATTTTTTCTTACACTGTTTATTGATTATAAAATAAAAGTTATGACAAAATTATATACATTTGGAGAAATGAAGCAATTATTAAATGCTAAAGTGGAGAATATTAACGTAAATAATTTGGTAAGAGGTTTCAGTATTGATTCACGGACACTGAAAGAGGGCGATTTGTTTTTCTGTATCCAAGGTGAAAATACGGACGGACACCATTATATCTCTCAAGCACTGGAAAAAGGAGCCAGCGGAATTGTCGCCATTCCGGAAAATATCCCTCAAGCTATGAAAAACAGTGATTTACCGTGCATCTTAGTTACAGATCCTAATAAAGCTTTACGGCAATGGGCCGCGGATGTACGGAAAAAATTCAACGGAAAAGTTCTGGCAATAACTGGAAGTAATGGAAAAACATCAACAAAAGATATCCTCGCTGGTTTATGTAGGTATCTCGATCCTCAGGCATACTCAACCCCCGGAAACTATAATAACTTCATAGGCGTGCCTTTGACCATCCTGAACGCAGTTCAGCAAGCAAAGTGGTGGATCATAGAAATTGGGACAAACCAATTTGGAGAAATTGCAGAATTGTCAAATATGGTCCGGCCGACAGCAGGAATTATTACCAATATCGGAGAAAGTCACCTTGAGTTCTTAGAGAGTACAGCAGGAGTTGCAAAAGAAAAATCTGGTTTATTTGCAGGCATGACTCCAGAAAGCAATGTTGTTATTCCGGATTCTTTACTGCATCTGCAACTGGTGGAAGAGGCTGCAGAAAAAGCTGGAGTCAGCATTACAAGAACAGCGCAACTCTCAGAAGAATTTCCGGCAGGAAAACACAAATTCCGCCTTTTTGAGGAAGAGTTTGAAACTTCAATCGACAGTCCGCTTTTACGACAGAACCTGATTTTGGCTTTAACACTTTTGCAATTGGAAGGTGTAGCTGTTTCAGAACTTAAGTTGGCGACGAGTTCACTTAAGTTATCTGTTAAAGGACGTTTTCAACAGATAATCAAGGATGATTGGATTTTGATTGATGATACATATAATGCCAATCCATCTTCCTTTAAAAGTGTACTCGAAAATCTAAACAAAATGTTTCCGGAGCGCCGTAAAATTGTAGTCTGTGGAGTGATGGCGGAACTGGGTGATTCAAGTCCGGAATTTCACCGTCAAGTCGGGAATACTATGGTCAACTGTGGTGTCGAGAAGATGTTCGGACTTGGCGGCGCGGAAATAGAATATTATCTAGCAGGCTGGAAAAACGCAGGAGGAGAAAAAACAGCGGCCAAACACTTTAATGAATTAACAGAATTACTGCATTCATTCAAAGCAACGCTGCAGGCAGAAGATGTTGTGCTTGTTAAGGGTTCACGTTCCGCAAAGATGGAAAGATTTGTGGAAGCTATGTTATGAGTGGATAAATTGAAGTATTAGTCGGAAACTTTTTCTTTTAAATCATCAATCAGAATTCCGGCTTTTTCTGCAACCTGTTTCTCTTCCGCAAGTTCAAGAGTCTTGTTGAGAGTGTTTTTTAAGGTCTCTGTAATATTACTTTCTTCAATCCAGTCTCCAATGTTTCCAAGTGTAATTCCATGAGCACCTGCATAATATGCAAATCCAGCTACAAGACCTATTATAACAATCCTTATTTTCATAATCTTCTACTCTGTAAAAACATTTAAATTAGAGCCATAACTGATCAGGATTCAAAACAATGGATTCTTCACGTTTAGGTCCGGTTGAAATGATTGAAACCGGTGCTCCCACCAGTTCAGACAAGCGCTCAAGATAGGCCAGCATTTCCGGAGGAAGTTGATCATAGTCAGTGATTCCTGCGGTTTTGCAGTTCCAACCCGGCATTTCTTCATAGACAGGAGTTACATTATCGAGTGATCTTGGAAAATTTTCCGTAAGTTCTCCATCTGCCAAACGATAGCCCACCGCTATTTTGAGTGTTTCAAATTTGTCCAGTACGTCAAGCTTCATGATTGCCATACCGGTTATTCCATTGAGCCTCACAGCCTGACGCACAAGTAATGCATCAAACCAACCACATCTTCTGGGACGTCCTGTGGTAGCGCCAAATTCTTGCCCTTCCGACTGTAATAACTCACCGTCTTTATCAAACAATTCTGTCGGAAAAGGTCCGCTTCCGACACGTGTAGTGTAAGCTTTGACGATGCCTAAAACGTCTGTGATACATGTCGGGCCGATTCCTGCGCCAGCGCAGGCGCTTCCGGCCACGGTGTTGGAGGAAGTCACAAAAGGATAAGTCCCGTGATCAACATCCAAAAATGTCCCTTGTGCTCCTTCAAATAAAATGTTTTTACCCTGCTCAACTAATTGATTGACGAGCAGTACTGAATCACAAATGTATGGTTTTAGGATTTTCAGATAAGCACTAAATTCTGCAAATATTTGATCTACTGAAAAAGGATCTTCTGCGGATTTATACAAATGCTCAAGCAGTTGATTATTTTCAACAACAATATCTTCCAGACGACTTCTGAAAAGTTCCGGATCCAGTAGATCTCCTACACGTAATCCGGAGCGTCCGATTTTATCTTTATAAGCAGGACCGATTCCTCTACCTGTGGTACCAATTTTATTTTTACCTTTTTGTTCTTCTCCCAGACGGTCAAATGTTTTGTGCCATGGCATCACGAGCTGTGCACGGTCACTGATGTGCAAATGATTTTCGACTGCAATACCCATTTGCGCTAATTCTTCAATTTCTTTAATCAACTCTCCCAAATCGATGACAACACCATTTCCGAGAACAGAGGTTGTTTTTCGCAGGATTCCTGAAGGCACCAAATGAGTAACGAAGGTCTTGTCGCCGAACATCACTGTATGTCCGGCATTATTCCCACCCTGATAACGTACAACTGCATCCGCACGCTCTGTGAGCAAGTCCACAATTTTACCTTTGCCTTCGTCACCCCATTGAGTGCCGACAATAATTACACAAGCCATAATTTTTTAAGAAGCTGAATATTAATTATATTTATGAAGAAAGTTCTTTGGCACGTTGATAAGCCAGTTGGATTCCTTCTTTGATTGACTCACCAACTTTTTTCTCTTGAAAATGATTAAGCGCGGCCAGGGTTGTCCCACCCGGAGATGAAACTTGTTGCCGCAGAGTTTCCGGAGAAACCTGTTGTGATTCCCAAAGCAGGGTTGCGCCACGAATAGTATTTTGCACAAGTATTTGTGCATCTGTTGCTGAAAAACCAAGTGACTTTGCAGATGCGGTCATTTGCTCTGCAAAGTAAAATAAATATCCGGGACCACTTCCGGAAATTGCAGTGGCGGCATCAATCGCATCTTCATCTTTTCCCTCGATACACTTTCCGCAAGCAGAAAAAAGAGTCTTAACCCATTCACGTTCTTCTTTGTCAACTTCGGACGAAGCAAAAAAGATGCTCATACCTTCCGCGATCAAAGTAGGAATATTGGGCATTACCCGTACTAATTTTGTCTGCCCAAGTGCACTGTGCATTGCTTCAAGTGAAATTCCAGCCATCACTGAAATAACTAGTTGATTGGGTAAAATCCACTGGGCAAGCAATTCCATTGCCGGAGTCGCGCCCTGAGGTTTTACTGCAAGTATAAGCAGGTCATATCCGCGTATTGTTTCGTCAATTTCCGCTTGAGATAAGCAGTTGGTTGTTTTAGTTAAATTAACGCGTTTATCCTCATCCTGCTCTATTAATAAAATGTTTTCTGGAGAAACAACTTCTGCCTTAACCAAAGCAAGAAGGATCGCTCCTCCCATGTTCCCACCGCCAATAATTACTAAACGCATAGACTAA
>JAPKDT010000157.1 GCA_028822475.1 SAR324 cluster bacterium | reverse complement strand
AGATTACCTCAATGAAGAACAACCTACCAGATTGCCCCCGGAACCTATTGCCACTATGGGTGCTACTGCTTACCTAAACTGGCAGGAATGGCGGGCAGGATTGGAAAAGTAGAAATACTCCTTCACTCAATCCAAGGACTTAGAAGTGGGCCTACGGGTAGAGAGATATATAGAAGTTTGTAAAAAATGGCATAGGAAAAAACAATCCAACTAAGTGAAGTCGCGACAATGACAAGCCTTTTTCGAAATCCCAGATAGAGCATTGAGACCACAAGGAAAATAAAAGTACTTAAGAAATAACCCGCACTTTCAATCACTAGTAAATAAAATATAATGAATGACACATAGGTAAACAAAGTACGCAACTGTCCTGGTTCTGGATCTGGGTTCCCACTTTTCCTTACTCCTTGAAAAACAAGGAAGACACAAAAAACAACTAGAATTATCATCCACAGGTAGGGAACAACTTCCGGGCCTACATCTTCAAGTTCTGGAAAATCCAAAGTCTGCGTGTAGAACACTCCGCACATCAATAAAATGCTCAGTGGGAGAAGTACATTCCCTGTATATCTTGGTGTTTTTTCTGTTGACTGATTCATCGTAAAGACAATAGCAGGCCGGGTTAGCACTGCGTAACCCGGCTAACAGTTTAACTTTGTTGAAAATAGCCCTGACTTTACTTCAGAATTCCCGCACTCTTTAGCCAGCGCGTGACATCCGCCTTATCGTTCATAACTATTTTATAGAACTTTTCATGATTGTAATAGACAGGATCCACTCCTTTTTTGCTGACATATTCGATCCATTCAGAATCCTTCATCAGTTTTGTGAACAAATCATCATAGAATTCACGGACATCTGCAGGAATACCTTTTTTGATGGCAAAACCACGCCACATGATTTCATTGTCCATCCCCTTAACTCCAAGCTCCTTGAATGTTGGGGCATCAGGAAATTGTGACAACCGTGTGGATCGTGAAAGTGCTGCGACTTTTAATTTGGGTTGCCCAAGAATATCCTGAGCATTTCCCACATAGACCACTCCTCGCTTGCCCAACAGTTCGATCATGGCTTTTTTGCCTCCCTTGAACGGAATATACTTGGCCTTTATTCCGGCGGCTTTCCAAGTTTTCATGGCCATCACATGATCCAGACCACCTGCGGCAGGCCCGACCCATATTTGCCTTTTGCCCTGCTTTTCCAATGCTTTTGCATCAGCAACGACTTGCTCCCAGGTATTCACGGCTTGTTCACGATGGGTGATGATGGCTTCTGGATCCGACATACTCATTGCCAGCCACTCAAAGTCACCTAGGTTGATATCACTCTTTGCCGAGACAGTTTTGTAGACAGGTGATTTAGTGGTACCGAACAGAGTATATCCGTCAGCGGGTTGTGATAGGATGTACTTCATTGCAACTATACCGCCTGCTCCCGGCTTATTCTTAACCACAAATTTGTGTCCAGTCAACCTTTCGCCGATGATGGCCAACTTGCGAGAATCTCGGTCGATGCCTCCACCTGGTTTAACGTACACCATGATGGTGATTGGTTTTTTTGGAAATTTAGCTACCAAAACTGATGGGAGCATGGCACCCAGCACGATGCCGAATGTTACTATTCCGCTAATCAAATAATTGCTTCTCATTTGTTTCTCCTTCTTGTTATAGAGTACAGACTACCAAAAAGTAGTTCTGAAAGTTAAATCACAGATCTTTAGGATGTAGCATCCGGACAGAAACCAGAAATTCTGTTGCTGTTCACAAAATCTAAATCATTAATAATCTGTGGTAGTTTAACACCTACTGGAAATTAACAAATTTAACCTACCAGTTGGCGAATGGGTTCGCGATCAGATTAGAATTAAAATAGCGAGGATCACCGCTCACCTCTTCCCCAACCCATGGGGGGAAATCGATATTTTGATCTTCACTTTCCAATTCAACCTCAGCAACAATCAGACCCTGATTCACACCAGCGAACTCATCAATTTCCCATGTCAAACCGGCATGGGAAATTTTAAATCGAGTTTTTTCAATGATTGGTTTTTCACATAATTCATCCAGCATCTCATTTGCATCCGCCATTGGAATTTCGTACTCATATTCCCTGCGGGTTGCGCCAATTGTGATGCCCTTGATGGTCAAAAAACCTTTATCATCAATGGTTCTTACCCGTACCGTCCTTTCTTTCACAGTTGATAAATATCCTTGACGGTAAGTTGTACCGGAGGCATGTTTACGCCAAGTATCGTCCTTAATCAAATATTTGCGTTCAATTTCTTTTCCCATGACTTTCCTTATTAAAGTTTAAACATTCCCGGAAACGGTTCCATGCCGATAACACGCTTAATCGACCTGAGGTAATTAAGATTTTCATAGTCATTGAGCCCAAGCATTTCCTTTGCTTTTAGAATTGCTTTTATGTCAACCGACTCAACTGATACTGTTTGTTGGGTTGCACCGTTAAATTGAATTTCACCTAATTCTGTTATGCAATCGTTAATCGTAAAAGCAAACCGGCGTTTGAAAACCTGTACCGGAACAAGTTGAGAATGAGGATAAATAATGTCACGCAGAAACGAATCTAATGAGTATTCATTCTCAGTCAGTTCTTGCATTTCAACACCAAAAGCAGGAAAAACTTCATCCTTGAGCATTGTTGCACGCATCGGAAATTCACCTTTCATGAGCGGATCCCATTGCTCCAGTCCTTTTTTTTCTTGAACAAAAACTTTTATGTCCATCAATTTATCACGTATTTTTGTATTATTTTCGCTGTTTCCAGCTGAAATTATATAAATTTCTTTGCTCTCGCGAATCATTTCGCATTTTGAGAGGGCATATAGTTTTTCTTCGACCTTGCCAAAATTCTTGGCCCAGGTCCTGAACTCAAAACGCGGTTTTATTCCTTCCATTTAATCTCCTTATTTTTATAGTGAAATAACACTTCAGATCGTGTCTGGTTAAAATTAATTACACCTTTGATTTATACTTTCTATAAATTGGCAGAGCAAACAGTAATGCTGCCACTGTCAACATGGTCAGGCTGAGGGGTTCAGTGAAAAAAACCATCGGTCCATCCATCATCACTGCCCTGCGGAAATTTTCTTCGAGCAGATTACCAAGAACAATACCTAGTACTACCGGCGCCACAGGATAATTATAGCGTTTGAAAATCCAGCCTACAAGTCCAAAACCAATACAGCATCCAACATCAAAAAAAGAATTCTGAACAGCAAAACTGCCGATCAGGGCGATTGCGAGAATCATTGGATAGAGAATACTGGTCGGCACTTCAACGACCTTTGCAAAGAGACGAACTCCGTAAAAACCAAGAAAGAGCATAACTGCATTAGCAATGAGCAGACTGGAAAAGATTCCGTAAACAATTTCCGGATTAGATTCAAACAATAACGGTCCCGGAGTAATATCGTGCAACTGCAACGCGCCAATCAGTACTGCATCAGTAGCACTACCGGGAATGCCAAGAGCAAGCAATGGTATGAGCGCTCCGCCAACCGAACTGCTATTTGCCGCCTCCGATGCTGCCACTCCTTCAACGGCACCTGAACCGAAAGTTTCAGGTTCTTTGCTGGAACGCTGTGCTAGATTGTAGCTGATAAAAGAAGCAATCGTTGCACCTGCTCCTGGAAAAACTCCTATGATTGTACCTAATACTGAAGACCGCACAATGGTATATTTTACTTTCCACGTTTCCAGAAGCGTTGGGAATTTACCTGAGACTTTTTCAACCACCCGACTACCGAGTTTACCTTCTTCAAGTGCTGTAAATACCACACTCACGGCAAACATTCCAATTAGTGCTGGAATGAGGCTGAATCCATCATAAAGTTGATCTATTCCGAAAGTGAACCGAGAAACTCCAGAAATTGGATCTATTCCCACTGTGTTTATCAGCAATCCGAACAGAACCGCAACCATCGCCTTGGCTAGATTGCCTTTGCCCAGAGAACCAACCGTAGTCAAACCAAAGACAGCAAGAGCAAAATAATCTGCCGGATGAAAACCAATTGCTAATTTAGCCAATGGAACTGCAAATAAAATCAAAATAATAACACCGAAAATCCCCCCTATTGTTGAAGCAATCAATGAAAAGCCCAGACCTTTGCCTGCTTCTCCTTTCAAAGTCAAGGGATAGCCGTCCAAAGCAGTCGCGGCGGCGGCGGGGGTACCGGGAGTGTTGATCAATACCGCTGTTATTGATCCACCATAATTTGAGGAAATATAAATAGAAACTAGCAAAATAACTGCAAGTGCAGGAGACATGGTGTAGCTGAATGGCACCAAAAGCGCTACGCCTGTGGAAGGAGATAATCCTGGCATTGCACCAACCATGATACCGACAATTACTCCAATAATTATCACAAGAATGGGCTTCCATCCGATAAGTGTGCTGAAACCAAAAATCAGACTATCTAGAAGGTCCATAAAATCTTTACAGGTTATTCTTAATATGAATTGAGTTCAAAATAATATAAATATTTGAGCAAACGTAAAAACAAAGCACAAGTCTATGGAGAAATTTAGAAACAAATAAACTTCAGAAAAAACTCTCCCTCTTTAAGGTTTAACTCAGTAACTGCTGACCAAAGAGAACTTATTATTCAAGCCGAGTGCTTTGTAGCCAGAATGAGTACTGCATCCGCAACGTCTTCAGCAAGATTGGTAACTCCACCCAACTGTTTTAAAATCCCTTTCAGTTGATACTGCCGTGCCAGTTCAAGTTTTTTATTCTCAAAAACCTCTCTCAGAAGTTTATACTCTACCTTGTCGACTTCACTCTCCTGGCGCCCAACTTCTTCTACATGCTGTCGGACAGCCCTCAAATCTGTAAATAGTGAATCTGTGGCATTAGCCAAGGCTTTTACCGCATCATAGGTGTGTGTCAGCATTTTTTTTAGTGGATCCTGAAAGTCTTGAGGAATATCAGGTTTTTCTATAGCTATAACACCCAGTGAATGCTTGAAGCTACTAGGAACTTTATCCAGCTTGGTCAAAAACCAGAGTAAGTCATCCCTGGAATCCGGCATCAAAGATTCTCGCATCAATGTCATTTGAATCTGA
>JAPKDT010000156.1 GCA_028822475.1 SAR324 cluster bacterium | reverse complement strand
AATTCCGTAATTTGCAGGTTTATTTTTCGCACTTTGTTAATTGCGGAGTTAGTTGCTGAAACTTGATTTCCGATTTTTGACCAGAGTTCAAACTGCAGGGCAAAATCCTCTGCAGAGGTTTCTAAACGGGGGTCTTTAGTAATTTCAAAGGAATGTGTAATTTTAGTCTTCCCAGTTTTTAACTGTACTTGATATTTACCAGGAGGCGCAGTCGGACCACCGTCGGAACCACCACCAAAGGGTGCATCACGTCCCAACTGTTTATAACCAGGTTTTTCAAGTGCTTTATCAATTTTCACTTCCGGGCCGGGGTAGCGCATATTCCAAACGAAACGGTTGAAGCCAAGTTTTGTTGGTAAACTGGGTTTGTCGTCTTCTTGTTTATCATCTTTTTCTTTAGGGTCAGAGTTGGATAATTTACTTGAAAAGTGCTCGATTACCTTACCGCTGGCATCTAAAATAACTAACTCCAAAATTTCCTGCGGAACTGATTCCATAAAATAATTCACAATCACACCTTCGGGAGGATTTTCTCCCATATCCAAATAACGCAATCGTTTTTCTCCCTCCGGTGTGGTTTCTTCATAATGTGTTCCTGGCATACCAAAATCCGGACTGTAGTTTTTCCCGTCTCCGAAAAAGAGGTTGACGCTCCAGTTTAAGGTGCGGCGGAAGGTTGTGCGTGGTGGAAAAAACTGGACATCGTCAGACTCTCTTTTTTTGCTTGCTGAAGATTTTCGGGCAAATTTTCTGAGCGGAGTCAGGTCATCCAGAATCCAGAAAGAGCGTCCGTGTGTACCGACAACTAAATCATCCTGCTTGATTTTCAAATCGTAAACTGGAACAACCGGAAAATTTCCTCCAAGTTTAAACCAATTTTTTCCAAAATTATCACTCATAAAAATTCCGGTTTCAGAACCGACGAACAACAAACCTGGACAAGTAGGATCTTCGCGGATAACCCTGCTGATTTCAGTTTTCGGATAGTCGCCGTTGATGCTGCTCCAGTTTTGTCCACCGTCTGTTGACTTGTAAATCAGGGGTCTGTAATCATTCAGTTTGTATCGTGTGGCGGAAAGAAAAATAGTTTCCGGATCATGTACGGAAGTTTCAATACAGAAAATATACGACCATTCCGGAAGGTCAGGTGGAGTGATATCTTGCCAGTTTTTTCCATTGTCTCTTGATGTATGGACGAGGCCGTCATCGCTTCCTGCCCAGTAAACGCCAGACTGGTGAGGTGATTCCGCAAAAGTTGAAATACTCGCGTAATGTTCCGCTCCGCTGCTGTCAATAGTCAACCCACCAGAAACGCCAAGTTTGCTTTCGTCAGCGCGGGTCAAGTCCGGACTGATGGACTCCCAACTGTGTCCTTCATTCTTTGTGCGGAAGACATGGTTCCCGCAAGCATAGACGATTCCGCTATCATGAGGAGAAAAGGCAATCGGGAAGGTCCAGGAAAAGCGGTATTTCAAGTCTTTTGGAGCCCAACCGAACCTTTCTTCAGGCCAGATATTTACCAGTCGCAGCTGTTTTGTTTTATGGTTATAGTGCTGCAATGCCCCTTCTCCGCCAGGAGAACTTCCGACCGCGCCGATGTAAACAATGTCCGAATCATCTGGTTTTACCGCAATGAATCCACTTTCACCTGTTCCGGGAAAAGTGCTTTCCTGAAGCGTAATTGCACCGTAGGCGCTGGCACTTGGGACGCTGATGCTCGTGTTGTCCTGTTGAGTGGCATAAACACGATAGGGAAACTCATTGTCAATGTCGATACGGTAAAACTGCGCTGTGATTTGGTTATAAATTGTAGACCATGTTTCTCCACCGTTGTAAGAAACACAAGCTCCTCCGTCGTTGCCCTGAACCATGCGTAAGGGGTTTTTCGGATCGATCCAGAGGTCGTGATTATCACCATGCGGAGTGGTGATTTCAGAAAAATTAGTACCGCCGTCAGTTGATTTCCACATTTGCTGATTGGTGATATAAACCGTGTCGGCGTGTTGAGGATCAGCGAAGACGTGGCAATAATACCAGGGACGGTGAATCAAATCACGGTTGCCGGAAGTTTTAACCCAGCTTTCACCACTGTTATCTGAGCGGTAAAGTCCAGCTTCTTCCGCTTCGATAATGGCCCAGATCCGTCCACTCTTTGCTGGAGAAATACTCACACCGATTTTCCCTTTTGTGCCTTTCGGAAGTCCGGGATTATTTGTGATCTCAGTCCAGGAATCTCCGCCGTCTTTTGAACGGTAAAGGCTGCTGTCAGGACCGCCGCTGTTCATGCTCCAAAAGTTTCGGTAGGCCTCCCAGAAAGAAGCATAGAGAATTCGTGGATTATTAGGATCAATGCTCAAATCGATAGCACCTGCTTTTTCACTACGGAAAAGGATTTGCTCCCAGTTTTCACCGCCGTCACTGGAACGATAAATCCCTCTATCTTTGTTTGGGCCAAAGGCATCACCGAAAGCCGAGACGTAAACCAAATCCGGATTTTCCGGATGCACACGAATTTCGCTGACATGTCTGGTTTTCTGGAGTCCTATGTTTTTCCATGTTTTACCCGCATCGGTGGATTTGTAAATTCCGTCACCGAACGAGACATCAATCCGGATGGTGGATTCTCCCATTCCGGCATAGATCACATTATTATCGGAAGGTGCAACTGTTAAAGCACCGACCGCCGCACTTTTTAAAAAACCGTCAGACACATTTTCCCAATAGGTGCCTCCGTCCACGGTTTTCCAGATACCACCGGCCACGCCACCAAAATAAAAAACCTGTGAATTAACTGGATCTCCTGCAACAGCAACTACACGCCCTCCCCGCGAAGGACCAATACTGCGCCAGCGCAGCGTGTCTAAATGCGGAATAGAAGATGATGTTACACTGGATTTCGAAACAGAATTATTCATGAGAGTTTTGTTGGGCTAGTATGATAAATATTTGAGAGCACAGCAATCATCGTCCACGCAATCTGGGATCAAGTGCATCGCGCAGTCCGTCTCCGATATAGTTGACGCTGAGAACAGTCAGGGCAATAAAGAGTCCGGGCCAGATCGCACGTGACGGAGTTATCTGAATAAAGTTTGCTCCGTCGTAAAGGAGTCTGCCCCAAGTTGGAAAATCTGGGGGAAAGCCGAGGCCGAGGAAAGATAAGGCTGATTCTGTGATGATTGCATTGGCAATACCCAATGTCGCGGAAACCATAATCGGACTGAGGATATTAGGCAGGATGTGCCTGAAAATAATTCGTCTTTTTTTGGTGCCGATGCTGTGAGCGGCTGTGACAAATTCACGTTCCTTAATGCCAAGCACGTCTCCTCTCACTATCCGGGCTGTGTGCATCCAACTGGTAATACCGATAATGAAAACAATCAGCAAAAAGATACCCGCTTCTGGTCCGTATAGTCTACGCAGAGTATCGCGGAAAAGCAGGATGATCACCAGTAGCAGAGGCAGAATCGGCAGCGCAAGAAATAAATCTGTCAAACGCATGAGCGGACCGTCCAGGGATTTGAAAAAACCGGCCAAAACTCCAACGAATGTTCCCAAAAAAAGTGCAATCAGCATGGCCAAGAAACCGACCGCTAATGAAACCTGTCCTCCTGCCAGAATCTGCGCTAAGGTATCGTGACCAATGTTGTCAGTGCCGAGAGGGTGATCCAGGGTTGGTCCAAGATTCCTTTCACGAAAATTGATTGCACTGGGTTCAATATCGTGAATAATGGGGCCGATTGAAACCATAAGAGTGATAAAAATAAAAACAATCACACCGGTCATAGCACCTTTATGCTTCCGGAACTGCCGCCAGACATCTCCCCAGAGTGAGCGGTGTTGCGTGACAGACTCGACTGTTTCTGCTGGAGTTGAATTTTCAGTCATAACGTATTCTAGGATCGAGTATGCCGTAAATCACATCGGCGATGAGATTGAATAGCACAATCAGCACAGCAAAAAGGAATGTCAAGGTCTGAACCAGAGGTATGTCTGCGCTTTCAATCCCAATGATCAGGAGCTGTCCAAGACCGTTGACTCTGAAAATTTGTTCAGTAATGATCGCCCCGCTGAAAATTGTGGGAATTCCAAGAGCAATCAAAGTCACCACAGGAATCAAGCTGTTACGCAACACATGAATCAATAATACTACCTGTTCAGAACGTCCTTTGGATCGTGCGGTTCGCACATAATCTAAATTAAGGTTGTCCAGTATTGAAGCACGCATAAAGCGGCTAAGTTGTGAAGCATTGTAAAGAGCAAGTACCGCGACCGGCATGAACATCTGTTTGACCTGCAAGACAAAATTATCCCAACTGTTGACCTCCAGTGTCGTGTCATAAATCATCGGGAACCACTTTAACTGTACACTGAAAAGAATAATTGCGAGCATGCCAGTAAAAAAAGTTGGCACGGAAAATCCGACCATAGTAACGAAAGTACCCACCTGATCGAACCATGAATACTGTTTGTATGCCGAAATAATACCGATTGGAATCGCGATCAAGATACCGAATAAATAAGAAAGTCCTACGACCCAGAGTGTTTGTGGAGTACGCTGAATTATCAGGTCCACAACCGGACTACGTGTCGCCCATGAAAGAATTCGGGTTCTGTTTTCCGCATCTCCGATGGTTATTCCAAATCCATCATGAAGTATATTCAGCGGTTCGTTGACGAAGAATTGTACCAGCCACTTGCCAAAGCGGACGTGCATGGGCTGACCAAGTCCGAGTGACTCACGGATTTTTTCACGTACCTCCGCAGGCACTGTCATTGGTAAATTCCCAGTGGGATCGTTCGGGGCCAAATCGAGAATGGCGAAAATGATGAAGCTGATTACCAGTAAGGTAGGAATGGCAATCAATATGCGGCGAATGATGAAGTGGATCAATGTTCGGTCGCCTAGAGGTTAAATAAAAAACGGTTTGCGAACCTGAATCCGCAAACCGTAAAGTACTGACTAAAACTCGAGGTTACTTGCGAGTCCAATCGGCAATATTCCAGAGTTCTGAATCCCAGGGATTTATGAGTACTCCAGAAATCTTATTAGAATGAGCTGAAACATCTCCACGATGGACTAGTGGAATCATCGCATAATCTTGCA
>JAPKDT010000155.1 GCA_028822475.1 SAR324 cluster bacterium | reverse complement strand
GGTTGATAATTTAGCAAAAGCATTAGCAATAATTCTTTAGGAAAATTGGTGAACCATCAAAATTCATATGGACAACCAATCGGTTACCTTGTCAACGATTGGCAAGAATGCGCTTTTCCGCCGCGCTCTACCATGACAGGTAAATGGTGCAGAGTTGAGAGATTAGTTCCGGAAAAACACGCAGAAGAACTTTTTGCAGCTTATGTAAAGCAAAGAAATGATCAGGACTGGACATATTTGCCATACGGGCCATTCGACCGTTTTGATGACTATCAAAGCTGGCTGAAGAAAACTGAAACTGGCGATGATCCGCTTTTTCACACGATCATAGAGTCAAAAACAAACAAAGCCGTTGGGGTGGCAAGTTTTTTACGGATTCAGCCTGGAATTGGAGTAATTGAAGTAGGACACATTCATTTTTCGCCCTTGATGCAAAAAACATCTGTCGCTACTGAGGCGATGTTTTTGATGATGAGAAGGGTTTTCGATGAACTAGGTTATCGACGTTACGAATGGAAATGTGACGCGCTTAATGCTCGTTCCAGAAAAGCAGCGGAGCGTTTTGGATTTAGTTTTGAGGGACTTTTTCGTCAAGCTACCCTGTACAAAAATCGTAACCGCGATACAGCTTGGTTTGGCATGACTGATAGGGAATGGCCTATGATAAAAAAAACATTCGAAATATGGCTTAGCCCTGACAATTTTGATACTCAGGGCAGGCAGAAAAAAAACTTACAGCAAATTAGGGAAATTTTACATTGATGAAATTCACAGTTTACTTGTCCGGAGAAATTCATACTGAGTGGAGGACAGAAATTCAGCAAAGTGCAGAAGAAAACGGACTCGATATTGAGTTTATTTCAGCAGTAACCGATCATGATGCAAGTGACTCCGCCGGAGATCATTTGGGGGCCGAGAAAAACCCTTTCTGGCGCGATCATAAATCAGCAAAGGTCAACGCAATCCGCACAAAAACATTGATCAAAAAAAGTGACTTGGCGGTTATTCGATTTGGAGATAAATACAAGCAATGGAATGCCGCGTTTGACGCAGGTTATTGCGCTGCTTTGGGAACACCTTATGTAACTTTACACGCAGAAGATCTTGTGCATCCGCTTAAAGAAGTAGATGCCGCCGCCTTGGCAAGTACAACGACCACAGAGCAAGTTGTGCAGATTCTTAAATATGTAACACAAACGTGAGAAATAAAAAAAACTACAGGAGGATAACGTGATTAAAACCAGCCCACTTTCTGGAATTTACCGTAACCATCCCGTCAAATTGACTGAAGTCTCAGGATGGAACATTGCTGAAAATTTTGGAAACGCTGAACGAGAATTAACACATTTAAACCAGGACAGTATTCTGGTAGATTGGTCACACATAGGCAAAATATCCCTCTCAGGAGGATATGCCTCTAAGGCTGCAGAAAAGCTCGTTTCTGGTGCGTCTAAAATTGAACCTTTGCAATCTTCATCAAATAAAGACAAGGTGGCTCTGCGCTTAACAGGCAACGATTATTTGATTTTATGTCAATCCGGAACGGAAGCAGATTTACTAGGAAAAATTGATCATAATATCACAACTGTGATCGACAGTACCGGTTCTCAGGGTTGTTTCGTGTTAGGAGGACCACGGAGAGATGAAGTACTGCAGCGTTCAACTGCCATGGATTTACGACGTGACCGGGTAGTAGCCGGTTCTGTGATTCAGTCTTCAATTCATACAGTCGGTATGACTTTGTATCGAACCAAAAATTTTGACATCATGGTCCATCCACGAAACTTATCTGAATCCCTTTACGACGCTTTGATGGATGTTGGCATAGGAGTTGGCTTGGTTCCTGGTGGGATTTCAACGGTACCAGTTTCTTTTGAGGAGGGGAAATAATGAGTCAACGAATGTGGAAAAACCACGAGCTAAAAAAGAATTACGACGTAGTAATCATCGGCGGAGGAGCACACGGGTTGGCAACTGCCTATTATCTGGCAAAACTCGGAATTACCAATGTCGCGGTTTTGGAGCAGAAATACCTTGGTTATGGTGGTTCCGGACGTAACACGGCAATTCTACGCTCGAATTATCGAACAGAAGAAGGCATAAAATTTTATGATCAAAGCCTCGGACTTTACGAAGATTTATCCGGTGAACTGGATTTCAACCTTATGTTCAGCCGTCAGGGACATTTCACACTGGGTCACTCAACTGCGGCTGTTTCCGGATTAGTCACGCGTGCGGAAAACAACAAGGCCCTTGGTGTCGATAGTTATGTTATTGATCCTCAGGAAATTAAAAAAATGCTGCCAGAAATTGATATTACAGATCATCCACGTTTTCCAGTACATGGTGCACTTTATCATCCCCCTGGTGGAATAATACGTCATGATGCTGTAGTTTGGGCATATGCGAGAGGTGCTGATCGCAAAGGTGTTCAAATACATCAGTTGACAGAAGTACAGGATATTATTGTTGAAAATGGTAAAGCGACCGGTGTTGTTACAAACCGGGGCACCGTTTCATGTAACACTGTAATTTCGGTCGTGGCAGGCTGGAGTTCGGAAGTCTGTAAAAAAGTGAACGTAAAGTTGCCCTTCGTCACTCATCCGCTGCAAGCGCTTGTCACTCAAGGTTACAAACCATGGCTACATCATGTGGTAGTTAGTGGTTCTCTTCATATTTATCTAAGCCAGACGGACCGTGGAGAACTGGTATGCGGAAATGGGATTGACACCTATCCACATTATGGCATGCGTTCCACTCTGGGTTTCCTTGAAAGTTATGCTGCGCATGTTCTAGAACTTTTCCCTGTCCTGCACAACGTTGCGGTAGCAAGGCAATGGGCCGGATTGTGTGATATGACTCCAGACTACAGTCCTATTATTTCTCCAATCGACGAAATTAGTGGATTTTATGTAAATGGTGGTTGGGGGACTTATGGCTTTAAAGCATCGCCTGCAAGCGGTTATAATACTGCACAGATGGTTGCTAATGGTAAAACTCCAGAAATGATAGAACCTTTCCGATATAACCGTTTCGCTGAAAACAGGCTGGTCGGTGAAAAAGCTGCTGCTTCAGTAGGCAGTTAAAATGATTTCTATCTATGTTCCTAGGTTATATCTTGTATGGTCTCCTCAGAGCAGAGACTTATTTTTGCGTTTAATAAAATTCTAGTTTAATATTTAACAACCTTTAATTAAAAATTAATAGTGGAAATAATAGTACCAATAAAACAAGTCCCTGATGTGGCGCTAAATATTAAAGTTAAAGACGGTGCCGTTGTTGAAGAGGGCTTAAGTTATGTGATTAGTAGTTGGGATGAAACAGCTCTTGAAGCTGCTTTGCAGATAACTGAAGACGTAGGCGGTGAAGTCACTTTGCTGACAATTGGACCGGAAAAGGCAGCTGAATCCTTGCGTAAAGGTCTAGCCATGGGTGCACACAAAGCGATTCATGTTAAGTATGATGATGCAAAAAATACAGATTCCTTTGCCTACGCAAAAATTTTACAAAAAGTCTTAGAAGGACGTAAATATGATCTGATCTTGACAGGAAGGCAATCACAAGATACTGATGCCGGTTTAACTGCACCAATGCTCGCTGAATTTCTTAGTGTGCCACAAGTCACAAATATAATACGTTTCAGTGATGTCTCAGAGCAGAAAATTACACTTTACCGTAAAGGTGATCATGCTACAGAAGTATTAGAAATGGAACTTCCCGGCGTAGTAACTGTAAACGATAGCCTTAACGATCCACGTTTAGCTTCAATGCGCGGAATTATGATGGCTAAGAAAAAACCGCTTGAGGAAATTGAACTGGATACTATTGGAGTCACTTCAGAAATGATTGGTTCACATGGATCAATGACTGAAGTTTTGCACTACGATAAACCAGAATCACGCAAAGAAGGCAAAAGCTTTGAAGGAGATGAATCCGATTCCGTGAAAAAAGCTTTGGCACTAATGGTCAGTGAATCAAAATTTTTAGCATAATTAAAATTTAATAACAGGTTTCAAGGATAAAATTCATATATTTTATTATTTTATCTTCGAACTATTTATTGCTCATTTCATAAATACTCAACTTTATATTAAAATGTCTAAAATTCTTATTATAGCCGAAGTGAAAAACGGTGAAATCAAAAAAAACACCCTTGAATTATTATCATTTGCTAAATCCCAAGGTATAGAATCAGACGCGGTACTGAGTGGTTCTGGAGTTGCGAGACAGGCTAATGTATTAGCTGGACAAGGCGCATCCACAGTTTACCTGGCTGACGACGAGTCCCTGGAAATTTATAATACTGAACAGTATACATGTTTAGTAACTGACGCGCTAAAACAATCCGGTGCCACACAGGTTTGGTTATCTTCATCTGAGCTAGGACGCGACCTTACTCCTCGTTTGGCTGCACGGCATAACGTGGGTGCATTAAGTGACGTCACTCAATTGGAAGTTAATGGAGACGATATTACGGCTGAACGTCCCTGCATGTCCACAAAAGTGATGCAAACATGTCAGTTCAGCAAAGAAGGTTTGCGCATCATCAGTATCCGTAGTGGTTTTTTCCTGGCAGAACAAACATCTCCAGTTGATGCAAACATAGTGACGCTCTCAATCCCAGAAGGCCATGCAAAACTGAAAGTCAAAGAAGTACAAGTTGAGGTGAGTGACGAGGTGGAACTCAACGAGGCGAGCATAATCATTTCTGCTGGACGTGGTACAGGAGGTACAGAAGGATGTGATTTCGTAAAACCTTTAGCTACTGAACTAGGTGCTGCTTTTGGAGCTTCACGAGCTGTTTGTGATGCGGGTTGGCTTCCTCACAAGCACCAGGTTGGTCAAACTGGGACAATGGTCAATCCTGATTTTTATTTTGCTTTGGGTATTTCTGGTGCAATACAGCACTTGGCCGGTATGTCAGGTTCAAAAGTTATAGTTGCCGTCAACAAAGATCCAGACGCACCTATCTTTAAAGTTGCAGATTACGGGATTGTAGGAGATCTCTTCAAAGCGGTTCCTGTTTTCCGTGAAGAAATTGGGAAGATAAAATCATAAGAAATTATAATAATTTTAAAATAAAGATAAATGAAGTCACATTATAGAGC
>JAPKDT010000154.1 GCA_028822475.1 SAR324 cluster bacterium | reverse complement strand
GTAATTCCGGAAGCCGCATGAGAATGAGGAACACCAATTTCAGCAATTTCATATTTTTCCGCCTCTAAAATAAGCGGTGTGACCCTCAGCATTTGCGCTCCTGTATATAAAATTCCAGCAACAAAACCTGTCAAAAGAACAGTCGTCAAAGCTCTTGAAATCATTTGATTTATCCTTTATTAGATTTTAGTGGCAAGGAAAAGTGGCCGCATGTCGAGAATCGTGAGCCGCATTGTGCATGAAGTTGCCAGAACCTTGTGCAAATCCAACGGCGAAAAGAAGAACCGATCCTGTCAATAGCATTAACACCCCGGTTGTTATTCTTTGCGAGAAAACTCCGGCATCACTCGTGTCCAAAGAAGCTGTTGCTAATGCAGCAATCGTTTTAGTTGTCATATAAATCTCCTGGAAAAATTGATTACAGTTTGTAACAAACCAGAGAGGAAAGCAGTAATAGTGGGATCACAGCAAGCTGTTGATTCCAGTTGCTATTTGCCTCGAATAGTCTGTTTTGGAAATATCAAGGCTGGTCTCCTGACTTATGGAAGTGAACAAAAACGCCTTCCCAAAAATAAACATTGCGCTTATTTTCAGTGGCTTATGTTTTTATTTTTTCCAATTACAGTTACGAGGATAGTTCCCGAATCTCACGGAATTCCCTGCTCTTAATTCACAAGAAAAAAATAAACTCAGTCTCGTGGTGCATACCTTGAAAGTAGTGATTATAACGCCCGAGAATTAAATGGCAAGTAAAAAAACTCCCAAAAACGCATTTATCCCCAGCTGACAGTTATCAGCGCGATTCCAATCAAAGTTACCACTGCACTAACCCATGCCATTAAGGGTGGGCGGTTACCGGTGCTAATCCAGAGCAAGGGGAGAATAATCACAGGTGTTGTAGCGGAAAGTGTGGTCACAACTCCAGCGTCTCCCAGCGCCAATCCGTACAAAAGGAGGGTCATACCAACTCCCATTGCTAAAAATCCGCTGAACATAATTATACCGATCAGTTTCATTGTGTACGGGGTTTTCTGCCTGAAAAGAGGATTAGGGATGAAACCGACACACAGCAGACAAAGTGCAGAGATTCCAACTCTGATTGCGGATGCAGTAACCGGATCTACTCCTTCTGCCATAATGGGGCGTGCGATTATTGAACCCGCGGCCTGTCCAAATGCTGCGAGCAAACCCAACGCTATTCCATAACTCAGTCTGCCTTGTGGGGAATCCATGCTTTGCGGTTCGTTATTATTCCGCCGACCCAAAATGGCAATCAACACACCCACTGTCACAATTCCACAGCCAAAAAGTGTGAGCCAGGGCAAATGCTCTTCCAAAATAAACCAGCCCATAATCACCGTCATCGGTGCGTTGAGTGCAAAAATGACTGAGGTGCGACTGGGCCCCAAGCGTTGCAAAGAACCGAAAAGCGCTGTGTCTCCCAAAAAAATACCGATGAGTCCTGAAATCATCAGCGTTTGAATTGTATCCAAAGGAAATTCGCGCCATGCTCCTGTCAACCAAGAAACTCCGGCCAGCATCAGAAAGACAAGCGACATCCGCACCCTGTTAAAAGCCAGCGGACCTAATTTGCGAATTGCGTTAATTGAGATTAAACCACTAAGCGCCCAACAAAAAGCCGCACTCAACGCAGCCAGTTCTGCAATCAACATTTTGGTAATTCTTTTGGAAATATTCGCAGGACCTCACCAATCAGAGAAGCGGCTTGTGGGAAGTAAAGATGTACGTAAGAGGCATGCAGGTTGGCTGTGCGGAAACCTTCTCTGCGTGGAATATCTGTTGAGTGACGCGTTACATCCCAGAGATTGGCCTTGCTCGTTTCTGCAGACCATTGTGAATAATGAAATTCGTGACCGCGCATCTCGCCTTTTCCCGGCAGATCTATTTTACAGTAGCCAAAATGCTGAAGCCGTTGTGTCATTTCAACCATGCCCGGAACAACCCCTGCCATTGCCAGACTTTGTCCGGATAGCAATTTAATTGATTCCGCCAAAATCATCAAACCTCCACATTCCGCATAAGTCGGCATTCCGGATTCCACGGTTTGTTTAAGCGAACTGAGCATACTATTATTTGCAGAAATTTTTTCTGCAAATACCTCTGGAAAGCCTCCTCCTAAAAGCAGTGCGTCCACATTTTCTGGAACTTTACTATCGTGCAACGGTGAAAAGGACACGATTTCCACTCCCTGTTGCCGGAGCCATTCCAGATTGGCGGCATAGTAAAAATGGAACGCCTCATCCTGCGCTACGGCGATACGTTTGCTAAATTTTGTTGGAGAACTGAGTTGAGTATTATTTTGAGCAACTGACTTAGAAAGCACTGGAAATTTTTTAACAAGCAGATCGAGGTCAAAATATTTTTCAGCAAGTTGCGCCAGTTCATTAGCATCCACAAGTTTTTGCTCTACTCCAGGCTGCAAACCCAAATGCCGCTCCGGCCAGTCGAGATCTGGAATTTCTGACAGTGTGCCCAAAACAGGAATTTCTAAGGTAGAACAGGCTTTCCGCAGATATTCCGCATGACTTTGACTGTTGACCTGATTGAGGATAATTCCGGCAAAATGAGATTCCCCACCGGCTTCCGAGATAAAACCATTAATTGCCGCAGTGATTGAACGACCTGCGTTCCTGCAAGGCACCACCAGCAAAATCGGCCAGCCCAGCCAACGTGCGATTTCCATCGTGCTTCCGGAATCACTTTTTGGATCCGAACCGTCAAAAAGTCCCATCACACCTTCCGCAATTCCAAAAGCATTTTCCGTAAATTGCTCCGCGGCATGAACAACATGCTCACGTCCCATGATCCACGGATCAAGATTTACAGAAGCTTTGGCTGAGAAATGAAAATGGAATCCAGGATCAATATAATCCGGACCAACTTTGAAAGGCTGAACCGCTAAATTTCGTTTGAGTAAAGCGGCAAGGAGCAGACACGTAACCGCAGTTTTACCGCTGCTGCTGTGCATACCAGCGACGATGAGTCCTTTGTGTTTATGATTGTTTGGGGCTTGCATTTCAGTCTAATGCAATCAGGCGGACTTCCGTCCCCTCTACCAATTGCGGAAGCCAATGTCGCATTCCACGCTGTAACTGAGGATGAATCCACGCAATATCCCTGACTCTTTCTGAAAGGTTTAAGAGCGCCTTCCGGAACCGTTTTTTACTTTCAGGAACCGTTCTTTCAGACTCAGGACTGAGCATTCCATCAGTACAAAGCAAAACACGGTCACCACTTAAAACACCTTGTTTTTGAATAGCATTTCGCATCAGATTCAAAGCAGGCGTCAAATGACTCTTTCCGGCAGCTTCCGTAATTTGCTCCAAAGTTTTCTGCACCGCCTGAGCAGTACCACGTTTAATCCACCAACTTGCTTTACCCTTTTGCAGTACCAGAACGTGAAAGCGGCTGCCGAAAGTTTTTGCTCCAAGCGTCAAGATAGCGTTACGTGCTTCATTCAAAAAACGAGCAGAAAGTCCGCTGCCGATACTTCCCGTAGATCGGCTTGCATCAACAAACAACCAAAAATTAGGCCGCCTTGCCGGTTTACGAAAACGTGGATGCCACGCTTTCCCAGGAGACCATCCTCTCAACAGAGAAGCCTTAAGCGAAGAATTCCAGCAAAGGCGTGCATGAGAAACGTGCGCCGGAACTGGACGGGAGGTTCCAGAAACAAATGCATCCGGAGATTGTTTTTTTCCCGGACTCTGCCACCATGAAGCCAGTTCCGTATGGGCCATAAATTGCGAGTTCTCAAGTGTAATATTTTCTGCAAGTGCTGAAGTAGGAGATAGTGAAGTTTTTGGCATTTGCAGACGCTTTTCTTCCGGCTTCTCTGCAGGAGCTTGCGGAAATTTAGTTTCTGGTTTTGAGTTTTGATTTTTCGAAGGCGGATTTTCCTGCCGATGTCCGAGACATAAGATCCAGGCCTCAGCCAGATCTTCCTGAGAGACAGTGGTTTCTCCACGCCATGCCGCGGCGCAGCGTACAGTACGCAGGACTCCAAGCTCCGCGCGCACTCCTTCCAAATTTAACGTAGTCGCTTTCTCTGCGACTTCAGTACGCAGGTTTTCCGTAATTTCAACATTTTTCAACTGTTGCCGAACTTCAAAAATTTTCGTTACCAACTGTGCCAGATTTTTTTGATGCTCAACCAAAAACAATTGTGGATCATCGTCAAAATCCATCCGTACCCTGACAATTTCGCGGCGCTGCTCAACACTAAAATCGTCCCGCACCATAATCCCGTGCATGAAGCGGTCAGTTAATTGCGGTCGCAAATCGCCTTCTTCCGGATTCATTGAGCCGATCAAAATATAACGCGCATTTACAGTTTTGGAAAGACCGTCCCGTTCAATACGGTGCTGTCCGCTGGCCGCAGAATCCAAAATTGAATCCACCAGATGATCGGGCAACAAATTGACTTCGTCGATGTAAAGCACACCTGAATCTGCTTGTTGAATCAAACCGGTTTGTGCCGACCATTCTCCATTTTCAAGCAAACGTGACGCGTCAATAGAACCCAATAGCCGATCCTCGGTTGTACCCAATGGAACCTCTACAAACGGAGCCGTTTTGGCTTTTTCCGGAGCAGGTAAAATTTCCTGAAAGGCCCGCGCCAAAGTGCTCTTAGCGCAACCCCGATGTCCCATCAGCAATAAGCCGCCAAGTCGAGGATCGATTGCATGATAAAGCAGCGACCGTTTAACCAGATCCATGCCGACAATTGCTGTAAAAGGGAAAGTATAATTCATGATTATTTATTTTTGATTTTTGAAAAACACTGATTCTGCCAAGTCGCAAACAAACACTCAAGTTTGTTTAAACTAAATTTTGAATCCAGTTTTGCTGGTGCATCTCATTTGATTTTTTAAGATTTAAATCGGCCGGTCTAGATTTCGATACTGAATGGCCTCTGCGACTTGGAGAGTATCGATATTTTCTTGCTCGGCCAGATCGGCAATGGTGCGTGACACTTTGAGTATTCTGTCATAGGCTTCGGCACTCAATCCCATTTTGGTCATGGCTTGTTCCAGCATTTTTCTTGAAGCATCCGAAAGCTGGGCGTGCTTTTCCAACTCCTTGCGTGTCATTCCAGAGTTGTTACGCGTTGAG
>JAPKDT010000153.1 GCA_028822475.1 SAR324 cluster bacterium | reverse complement strand
ATTACTACAATCCCTCAACACAACCAAAATCAGTGATTCCCTCCGTGGCTCCTATCACGCAGAACAGCTAAATAATTGGAAAGAATATGCACAAAGGGAATTTAATGAAATGGGTCGGATAAACCGCTTACGATTAGAAAGTCTGATGCAGCTTTCAGATGAAGAAATGCATCGAACCATGTTTGAAGGTCTGCTCATCTTTGATATTAATCCTGAGGATTCACCACCATTGGAAGTATATGAAAAGACAGGCAAGTATAATGATGATGGCAAACCTGTAATGCGCAGTATTGCATTTGATGTTTTTCAAAAAAATGCAATACACGGCATAGCAGGAATCGAAAGATTTTTACCCTCACATGCAATCAAAGGCGAGGCCGGAATGGATGCTCATCTGGAGCAGGAATTTGCAGGTAAAGACCTCGTCAGTCATTTTAAACAAGATTCAGGCAAGATGATTAAGGCTCTCACAACCATCGGTAGTTTGGGTGGAATCGGACACAAACCAGATTCAGACATGGATGCGCAGGTTATCATCAACACAAATCCCGAATTTCAATTCAGCTGGAATGACGCGGATTTTTTGGTGGCAATGATTGCAAATGTTATTGAGTCTTTTTATGATAATTACTTCCGCACTTCATTAACAGCAAAAGAACGTATCGAATTACATAATTCTGCAATTGAGACTTTGAAAGAAAGATCCAGTAAAGGTCTCAACGAAGATGAACAGGGTGCGATAGATACTATCTTTGCCAGTAGTTTCCGCAAGGAGTTAAGAAAATTAATTCAAGTTCATTTACAAAATTGTCCTGCAGAAGAGCAAAGAAATATTTTTCAGAAGGCAGTCATCACGACTTTAAATGCTTTTCCTGATTGTGAAGATTTACTGTCTCCACTTAATAATTTTTTCTCATTTATAAAAAATAGTGCCGGAGATCTTCAACAAAAAGGATTCCCATTTTCGCTGAAGAATTTTAATAAGGACATAATTTTGAAATGGTTAGTCCAGTTTTATCGCCATACTTTTCTGGATGATGCGGGTGCACGTCAGGTTTTATGGCGCTATGCGGTCAGCAACAACATGTCGCCGGATACTGTTCCTGAAGAAAAACAAGTCGATTGTTATTTAAAAAGTTTGACACATAATTCTCAGTTGTCTCTGCTGCTGAACGAGTTTTTTGAGCACCTCTCCAACAAGGTTGCTTATACTTCACGTGCAAATGTTACAGAAGCAATAAAAGTGCTGAGACAGCACTTCAGTACTGAAAGTTTTAAACTAGACGAAGGTTTGGAAAAACAGATTATGTCAAGACAGGAAGTCGGCTACAGTTCCAGAATGGTCAAGCTGATTGAAATTTTTTCGGACAGTCAAGCTAAGGACGTTGAAGCTGATATTGAATATCCATTACATCTCAAAATACAGCAGGCCACGGCTTATCTTACGAAAAAATATCCAACCACAGAAATATATTTTTTCACCAATATTTTACGTAAACAACGCAACGGTCATCATACCCCTTTTTTAGTTTCTCCTGAAGGTAGTATGGCTTATTCGTTGATGCTTAACGATTTTCTGCTAAATCCTGCTGCCATGATCTGCGGGATCACGCCGATGCCTTTTGACTTGCCTAAGAGTTTTAAAATTCTTTCTTCAATTGGTGTTTTTCCAGAAGAGGAGTGGACCCTCAAGCAAAATCTTGTTGCAGAGTATGAATTAAAGGGGAAAGCTGTTGATCCTGTAAGCGAAGGTGAGAAAGAAAATATTATGGCAGAAAAGAGTCCCATTCTGGAACAAGAAACAGAGTCATTTGTTCTTGGTAAACTACCGAACTGGGGGGAAATTATAATCCCACGTGAGATGTTCCTCGGACACGCACTGCCTATATTTTTACGTGAAAGTGAGAAAATCAGTCACCGTAATCTTCCTAAAGCATTACTAAACTGCTGGTGGCTGGAGATGATTGTCTGCATTGACAAGGAGAACGATTTACCAACAAGTCTCACCCGGCTCTTATGGAATCCGGAAGGTAGAAACTTTATCAAGGAAAAGCGTAAAGGTCCGTTGATTGACGCGATCATAAAGATGGAAGAAGATTATCCCGCACTGCAGCTTGATCCGTGGTGGTTGAAATTTACTGAGATGTTGATCCGATTCGAAAGCTACGAACAGGAGGAAGAGGAAGAACCAGATTTTGAACTCAATACACTTTCTGAGACTCAAAATAATATTGTTTTTTGCTTCTCGCAGCATATGCGTATTTCTGATGTTATTAATTTTGGAGATGAAGGAAAACCATTCTTTCAAGATGAGAATGTCAGCTGGCGCAGTAGAGCATTAGTTGATTTCTATAATATTTTCTTTTCTGTTCCTGAAGACCGGCGTGAACTGATTCGCTTTTCGGAGGGTCGTGACGATGCGGGTAACAAAGTTGAAAAAATGCTCAAGAAACTTTTTCTTGAGTCGATGACTCGTGTAGAAAAAAAACTTTGCAAAATAGGACACACACGTTCGCTAACGAAAATATCCAACCAACTGGCACGCTTGAGCGAGAACGGTTTTGAAAAAGAAAAAACAACAGAATTTCTCAGTCCGTTGCTAGACGTTGTTAATCAACGTGTTTCCATAGAAGACAGAAAAGTTTTGGTAAAACTTAAAAATAAAGTTCCACTCAATAAAATTGAGCAAATGCAGGCCAAGATTGTCTATGAAGAATTACAAAAACTAAAAAGCGTGCAGGGAGACATTGTTGATTATTTTGCTCAGTTCAGTGTAAAAATGGAAGAAAGCTGGGTCCGCAAAACAATCACAAACGCAAAGGTGAAAATTGCCGGAAATACATTGGAAAATGTGATTTTTAAATTCCATTTCGAGCGTAACTTTGAAAGAAAACCCTTTCAGGTTCCTTTGCCGATTTCAAAGAGTTTGAGTATCCCGCGTTCCAGGATAAAAGTTGAGTTTATCCGTAAAAGCGCAAAGTGGCAATTCAGCTCAATGCTGAGCAACAAAGAAGCTGGTGGAGGAAATGCAGCAGAAAAAGAGATGCCGATGTTCGAGTCAAACTTGGTAGAAGGTCTTGCCCGCTGTACTTTTAGCGGATATGTTGGTTTTGGTGGAAAACATCTTTCTACCTTTGAAAAACCTGCTGCACAAGTTCATAGTGATATTGCAATGAATCCTGTTTCAGGTGGAGCATTATTTGTGTTGGCTACTGAAATTAAAAAAATATTCAAGCCTTTCAACGTTTCATCGCGTGAGTTAATGGCAGACATACATTACATCCGTGATATTTTCATGATCTGTCACGTCAACAAGCTTAATACCCTTTCACTTATTGTGCGTGATAATCTGGGTGAGCAATTTGTGATCAACTTTGATATACATAAAATTGCCATCAAGAAGGTACCGCCAAAATTAAGAATTGGTGGAGACACAGCTCTTGCAGAATTTTTTATGCGGCTCAACAGTCAGCAGTGTAGACTTTTGTTCATGAGGCATTTATCTGCCATAAAAATTCCTCTACGTACCTCAATTCTTCCCCGGCTGCATATTTGGGTCAACGGCGCAAATTACAAATTACCTATTACAGCAAAATTTCAGCAGAATTACCTTAATGGTATTGCCAATACTCTCTGGCCTCATAATTCAATAGGTACACGTGAACATTTACAACCTTTTCATTTGAGCCAAACATTTGATCAAATCGGCAAAGCATCTATGCACGGCGAGTCAGAGCAGACGTAAAATTCAGAAATCAAATATGCAGTTAGAAAACAGTTCCTATTTGTCCGCCTTCTCCATATAATAATAATCATCAGCACTGATTTACATCTATTTATAACCAAGCCACTGAGCTAAATATGGCAGCCAAAGAACATAAAGAAAATCCAAAAACTCCGAATGTCAATTTTATTAATTTTCAAGGACAACTGCGAGGAATAGTTAAAGATATTAAAGATCATAATAAAAAAGAGGGGTTAAAAAAGTTTTTTGGTAGTAAAAATGAGAATCCGCATGTAGACGGAAGTATCTTGCTGAAGGATGCTCCAGACAATAAAGAAGTTGCAAAGTATGTTAAGCAGTTAGACAAAGAACCGACTAATGCCGAAACACGTTTACACCTGGTAAACGCAGTAATGGCAGCAAAAAAAGACCATGGTTTGAGTTCACAGCTGAACCTGATGTTACAGGCTGCAATTCCAATTTATCTTGGTGACATCACACCGACGATTCTACAGATCGTAGTGCATTCCTACCGTTCTTACTTGGAGAGGCTGGGTAATATTCACAAACAAAACATGATGGCCATCAAGTCAACTGCACTGAAAAATGTGAATATGAGCATGATTGATGTCAATGATGCAGATGCAGAAGATACTCATGTGAAAGACGGAGAGTCGGTACAAACTGAAATTCGAATTGCAGAATCGCTGGTTGAAAATTGTGAACCTGTAATTCAGAGTATACAAACAAAAATGAATTCTACCCTTTCTCATGAAGAAATTGAGGAATTAACTGCTGAGGGTAAAGCATCCAGTTCTTTTTTTGGTGGTAGTGCAGAAAAAGCAAATCCAAACAAGCAGAATATGATTATCGGCAAAGCGGTACAAGCAATTGAAATGCTGAAACAGATACCTTTACTACAGGGTGCTGGACTAGACCTGGCAAAGCAGTTGGGTCGTATTGACAATAAGCTAACTTATCCGCTTGTGATGGAGGGCCGTATTCAAATGCAGATCTTAAAATATGAACTGCTGCGGATAGAAAGTGGTGACGCCACTTCCCGGGAAAACATGGCTAATGTTTACAATCTTGCGATAGTTGCTTATCGTAAAGCATTGAAACTTACTTCAAAAACAACTCCAAAAAAAGCTGATCTACCTGTACTGACGGAGTTCGGAAATGTTACTCATTACGGATTTATTCACCGTGATCTGATGCGCTTTACCAAAGAAGGTGTAACGAATTTGGTCAAGTTAGGAAAAGAGACTGTGGATGCTGCCGTGACAATAGATGAAAGTTTTGTTCCTCTGCAAAAACGTTTGGAAAGTTCGTTGAATCAGCTCAACCCAAATGACATTCAATAAGATCAAACAGTAAAATTCAGCTTATTCAGACAATACTTTCCTGTGGATAATCTTCTGCAAAAACTC
>JAPKDT010000152.1 GCA_028822475.1 SAR324 cluster bacterium | reverse complement strand
ATTAGGCAATTGGCAGAAATAAAAAAACTCTGTTGTACCTGCAAAGTTTAGCTCTCAAAAAATAATCAGTGAATGATTTCTAGATTTTCGGACTTAATATCCTGCTGTAACTAGCCACCGCCGATTATGCAGATTTAAAAAAAGGCGTGTTTAATCCGGAAAATGAACAGGAATTAAAAAGAGAATTTACGTAGAAATGAGCTGGAAAGGAAAGTAGAAAAACAAAATCTCGTGGGAGCAAAGAAATCACTCCCACGAAAAAGATGTTTAACAGTGGTAATACAACTCAAACTCATGAGGATGAGGACGGGAATCGATGGCTTTGACTTCTTCTTCCATCTTCCAGTTCAACCAGTAATCAATGACATCTTTGGTAAAAACATCACCTTTGAGCAGGAATTCGTGGTCGTTTTTCAACGCTTCCATGGCTTCGTGAAGAGAACTCGGCATCTTACCAATTTTGTTCAATTTTTCAGGAGGAAGATCATAGATATTCACATCCATTGGATCACCTGGATCAATCTTGTTTTGAATTCCGTCCAACCCTGCCATCATCATCGCCGGAAAAGCAAGATAGACATTTGCTCCGGAGTCAGGACAACGGTACTCAATCCGGCGGCCTTTTGGTGAATCTACGACAGGAATCCGAACAGCCGCAGATCTGTTACGATTGGAATAAGCCAGATTGATCGGTGCTTCATATCCAGGAACAAGACGCTTGTAGGAATTGGTCAAAGGATTGGTAAACGCAGCCAATGCAGGAGCGTGCTTAAGGATACCGCCGATGTAGTAAAGTGCCATTTCGCTCAACCCGCCGTATTGATCACCGGCAAACAAAGGCTGTCCGTCTTTCCAAATTGACTGATGCGTGTGCATTCCACTGCCGTTATCCGAAAACATTGGTTTAGGCATAAAAGTAGCGGTCTTGCCGTTATCAATAGCGACATTACGGACAATGTATTTGTACCACTGCATCATGTCTGCGGATCTCAACATTGTATCAAATCTGAAGTCAATTTCGTGCTGAGCAGGTGCGACTTCATGATGTTGTGCTTCAACGGTAATTCCCATATCCTGCATGGTTAAAACCATTTCTGCTCTGATATCACGGTCCTGGTCAAATGGAGCTGACGGAAAATAGCCAAACTTGTGTCCAATTTTATATGCCTTATTTCCGCCCATTTCTTCTGCACCTGAATTCCAAGGGCATTCCGTAGAATCAATGGAATAAAAACCGCCTTCCGGACCTTGTGCGAAACGCACGTCATCAAACAGAAAAAATTCTGCTTCCGGTCCAACATAGATAGTGTCTCCAATTCCGGTAGAAACAAGATATTTTTCCGCTTTCTTGGTCACGTTGCGTGGATCACGAGAATAGTCCTCGCCTGTTACCGGATCTTGAATATCACAAATAACGGAGAGAGTCGGATGCTCATAAAAAGGATCCATTTTGATTGTCGACAAATCAGGCATGATTTTCATGTCACTGTTTTCGATGGTCTGCCAGCAGCGAATACTGGAACCGTCAAACATGCGGCCTTCTTCCAGCATTTCTTCGGTCATTTCTGTAATAGGGATAGTGAAATGCTGCCATGTTCCAATAAAATCGATGAACTTCATGTCCACCATAACCGCATCATTTTGTTTTGCAAATTCAATTACCTCTTTCGGCGTAGTCATAACTTCTTCCTTTTTTACTATTTTCAATTATTAATTAACCACAAAAAAGTGGCACAATAAAACATAAGCACATTTAAGACGCAAATACCACGCCACAAATTAATATACTGATATTAATATATAAATTTTAAACTAACAATTATATTCGCACATTTTTTAAGCAACTGCACAATTCTTGTGCAACATGTTTCAGCTGCCTCATATTCACAGCTTTGACTTAAACAGCAGAAACGGCCGGAATGATTCTCTTTTTATCTTAAATATAAAAACCAAAAAGGAGAGGAGGATGTTGTAATAATTTCAACTTAAACAGTAGAACTGTTGCCATTAAAGTAAAATACGGTTCTGTTTCTTTAAAGCATCTGCTGCTAAAACAAGTGATTCCTCAAAGCTTGCAGATTACACTCTTCACTTGAAACGATCTGGTATGTTGCTTGCTTTTACCAAAGCAACCAAAGAGTTCAAAACTTCTAATTCACCATTATTCAGGGAACCTTATGAGCGGCATGACCAGTCTTGTACAAGCAGCAGGAGTGATTGAGCGTAAAATGGAAACTGTCTCAAACAATTTGGCCAACGTCAACACAGTTGGTTTCAAAGAAGATCAGCCGTCATTCAGGGAAGTTCTTTCCACTGCGCAACGTGTAGCACCTGAATCACTGGAGGAACGCTTTTTGTCGCACGAATATCTTGATGACTATGTCGGCATGGACAAATCTGCGGTAATAGTAGATGAAATTGGTAAAAATTTTGAACCCGGAAGAATGCGTACCACAGGTAATGATCTGGATTTTGCTCTGGCTAATGACGGTTTTTTCACCATTGATACACCTCAGGGTGAACGATTTACACGCGCTGGTAATTTTCAACTTGATGGGGCCGGCCGTATTGTAACCAATGACGGATATCCGGTTCTTGGTACAAACGGTATTATTACCATCAAAGAAGGTGCAATTCAAGTTAACGAAAGCGGACAGCTCAGCGTTGACGGAGTTCTTGCAGACAACTTCCGCTTGGTACGTTTCCAAAATCAAGACCAACTGCAAAAGCTGGGACAGGGATTTTTTGCACCGGTTAACAGAAATGATCTGCCGATTGCATCCGAAGAAATTCAGCTTAAGCAGGGAATGCTGGAAGATTCAAATGTGAACAGCATGCTTGAAATGACTCGTATGATCACCGCAACACGTGCATATGAAACAATACACAAAGCTCTTTCAAGACTAGATAAATTAGATGAAAAAGCCATTAGTATGGTTCAGGCTTAATTAATTATATACAAATTATTCTCCACAATAACAATCTGATTCAGGAGTTTACCGCTTATGATGCGAGCACTTTATACAGCTGCTACTGGAATGCAGGCCCAGCAAAGAAATATTGATACAACTGCTAACAACCTGGCAAACGTTAACACAACCGGTTTTAAAAAAAGCAAAGTCCAGTTTCAGGATTTACTGTATTACAATGAACGCAATGCTGGGGTTCCTTCTTCAGTTTCCACACAGGTTCCGGTTGGAATTCACGTGGGTCATGGTGTGAAGTATGTGAGCATTGATAAGATACATACTCCAGGCAACATGGAGAACACCGGCAATGATATGGATATGAGTATTGACGGTATGGGTTTTTTCCAAATACTGCAGCCTAATGGAATCATCGCATATTCGAGGGACGGACATTTCAACGTGGACGGCATGGGACGTATGGTAACAAATGACGGAATGCTGATGGATCCTGAAATCAACATTCCTGCCGATACCAGAAAAGTACAAATTGGCATAGATGGTACAGTCTCAGTTTTTCTGAGAGATGACAATTTACCTGAAGCACTCGGAAGCATTCAATTGGCACGTTTTCAAAATCCGTCCGGACTAACACCAATTGGAAAAAACCTTTTCCTCTCAACTCCTGCATCCGGAAACGCAATTGTTGACGCACCGGGTTCAAGTAATATGGGATCTCTCTCGCAGGGATTTTTAGAACGTTCAAATGTTTCACTGGTGGAAGAAATGGTAAATATGATAACAGCACAGCGTGCTTATGAAGTAAATTCAAAAGCCATTCAGTCTGCAGATGAAATGCTGCAAAACACCAACAATCTTGTACGTTAATTAATCAGGTCTTATATCCAATAAAAGCAAAAACAAGTTCAAGCTAAACAGTCTGAACAAAACACAAGTAATTACGAATAGAGTCTGTGGTTAAAATAAAAGGTAGAACGATTAGATGTTTTCCATACAGTAACGTATTCTTGGTGCTGTTATTCTTGCTCAGTTCCGGAACAGCTTTTTCTAAAGGAAGCACTCTTCCTGATGAACAGTTGATCAAGATATTCCTGCCTCAGTCTTCCGTCATTAACAGTAATGAATATCGACTTGGAGAAATTTCCCAAATTGAAGGAGAAGACGTTCTGCTATTGGAAAAAATCAGCAAAACCGTCATCGGTCGTTCACCATTACCAGGCCGAAAATTAACCGTTACACGCTCTTTAATTCTCTCGCGTTTACGTTCTCAGAAAATCAACGTCAAACGCTTTGTTTTTCCAGGTTCGGAATCAAGCAGCATTCAGCGTGCAGCCCTCAAAGTAACCGGTAAAGACATAGACCAGGTTGTCCTGAAACACATCAGGGAAGCTAATAAGAATGAGGACTTAAAACCACGTCTACTTGCAAAAACGAGAGATATTTTCCTACCTAGAGGTCAAGTAAGCTACGTCATCACTTCTAAAGGAAAGTATAAGAAAGAAGGCGGCTACCGAAATTATGAGGTTGAATTCAGTATCGACGGTGAAGCAGTTAGGATTGTTACTGTACGAACCTATCTGAAATTATACAAAGAAGTTTTTATTGCCCGTGATACTATCAGGCGCAACCAGATTATTGAAGAATCGGATTTACTGAAAGTCCGTAAAAATGTGGACCGGATGCCGCGTGAATATGTAACAGACAAAAATCAGCTGATTGGAAAAATTTCTAACCGTACAATAAATCCAAGCGAAGCAATCAGCAGAAATATAATTTCCACACCGCCACTGGTAAAATCAGGTGATCGTTTACAGATCGTTTTTGACACTCCGTTTCTACGTCTTTCTGCTCCGGGCATTTCTATGGCAAAAGGTAGGAAGGGAGAGAGAATTCCTGTGAAAAACCTGGACAGCAAAATCGTTGTTTTTGCCACTGTAAAAACCAGAAATGTTGTACTGGTAAATTAATCAAAGAGACTTGCTTTACCGGCACAATACAAAGTCCGGAAAGTAATGATTCCTGTGTCTGTTGAAATTATACCAGAGTGTAATTTATTTTGAAAACACAGGCAAAATAACTTCTCTTGTAATGCATAACAAAAATGAAGCACAGACTTAATATTTTCAATATTAATTTTTTTCTATTGTTTTAAAAGTGCCACATTTACTTCACACATGTTTACCGTCCTTAAATTACTTACTGGCTTCGCTACTAGTATTGATCCTTGCTGGTTGTCTCCCTCAAATACCAC
>JAPKDT010000005.1 GCA_028822475.1 SAR324 cluster bacterium | reverse complement strand
GCGGAACTGAGTCCATATGAGCAGTAAGTATCCCGGTAACAGTGTTGGTTGCTCCTGGCCCAGATGTAACTAGGACAACACCAGTTTTCCCAGTAGTCCTAGCATAGCCGTCTGCCATATGTGTTGCACCCTGTTCGTGACGTACCAGAATGAATTTTAACTCAGGAGAATCAACAAGAGCATCAAAAATCGGCATACATGCGCCTCCGGGATATCCGAAAATATATTCAACACCTTGGTTTTTTAAAACTTCAACTACTATTTGAGCGCCGTTCATTCGATTTTTTATGTTTATTGGTTAGTATAATGTCAAGTTTTGTCTAAAATATAGCAATATATGGCAGGCGTTACAAGTTATAACGTAAGTATTATGCAAAAATTTAATGTAAATTTATAAGTTCATGAAAATGACTGTCAATTATTGCTCTGAAATGCGATTAATAATTTATCGTTTATTAAAACAGAGTCAACATTAGGGGAAAAGTGTAAAAATGTCACTTTTTAGAAGTATAAATAATGCAGCATACTTAAAGCACAATGCATTTACGTAAAAAAATACCTCCGAAAGACGAATTTTATTGATTTTTTAACAGTATTTGGTAAATTTAAAGTCTGCATTATTTAGATTGCTTATCATAAAAAGAGGTTAAACTTGTTTTCTAAAGACATTCAGACTCAGGTGGACAAACTTCTGAGCCGCTATCCCATCAGACAAAATGCATTAATTCCAATTTTACATCTGGCCCAGAATGAGAACGAAGGGTGGTTATCAGAGGTATGGATGCAGTACGTCGCGGACATTTGCGAGGTACCGCTGACACATGTAGAAGGTGTGGTAACGTTTTATACCATGTTCCGTTTAAAGCCCCCAGGAAAATATCATCTGCAGGTCTGCACCTGTGTGCCTTGCTGTTTAGTAGGAGGTACAGAGTTATTGGAACATACCGAAAAAAAATTGGACATCCATGCGGGTCATACAACCGATGACGGTGTTTTCAGTATTGAAGAAATGGAGTGTATTGGTGCATGCAGCTTCGCACCGGCAGTCATAGTTAATGAAGACTATCATGAAAAGGTAACTCCGGAAGAAATGGATAAAATGATTGATGAGCTGAGGCAGTAAAAAATGACAGAAGAAACTCTAGTTCTTTTTAAAAATATTCGGAATCCAAAATACGACAAGTCTCTGGCCGCTTATAAGAATTCTGGTGGTTTCAAGTCTTTGAAGAAAGTTTTCGGTATGAAACCGGAGGAAGTTGTCCAGGAAGTCAAAGAATCCGGAATACGCGGAAGAGGCGGTGCGGGTTTTCCTACAGGACTTAAGTGGGGCTTCATGGCCAAAGGAACCGGAAAGCCGAGTTATCTGGTAGCCAACGCAGATGAATCTGAGCCTGGTACGTGCAAGGACCGTGAGCTGATGCTTAAAGATCCACACATGTTCTTAGAAGGATTGATGATCGGCTGTTATGCTATCGGTTGTCATCATGGTTATGTCTATGTTCGTGGCGAGTATTTCGCTTCCATCAAATCGCTGAATGTGGCTGTTGATGAATTATACGCAGACGGGCTGCTTGGTTCGGATCCCCTGGGCAGCGGTTTTAATTTAGACATTACAATTCACACCGGAGCAGGGGCATATATTTGTGGAGAAGAATCCGCACTGCTGGATTCGCTGGAAGGCAAACGCGGTCATCCACGAGTAAAACCGCCTTTCCCCGCGGTTTCAGGTTTTAACGGATGTCCAACGAGTGTGAACAATGTTGAAACACTAGCCTGTATGCCTTTTATTCTGGGTGATAACGGTGCAGAAGCCTTCAAAAGTTTTGGCCCGCAAAATAATTCAGGTACGCATTTAGTCAGCTTAAGTGGACACGTAAATCGTCCGGGGGTTTATGAGTTGAGGATGGACGTAAATATGAAAGATATTATTTACGAATTCGGTGGAGGTATCAGTAACGGTAAGAAGCTCAAAGGGGTTATTCCCGGAGGTTCGTCTTCACCAGTCATGACTGCAGACGAAGTGGATGTGCTTTATAATTTTGACGATTTAGCAAAAAAGGGAACCATGATGGGTTCTGCTGCACTGATAGTCTTTGATGAAGACACTGATGTTGTAAAATTACTGCATCGCATAACACGTTTCTACGCACACGAGTCCTGTGGTCAATGTACGCCCTGCCGTGAAGGAACTCACTGGTCACGTCAAATTGTCCGGGACTTTCTCAACGGGAACGGAAGTGACGAAAAATTAGAGCGTCTCAACAGGGTCGGTGGTAACATGATGGGTACAACTCTTTGCGCTTTAGGAGATGCCGCCGCAATGCCGATTCAAAGTTTTGTTAAAAAATTTCCGGAAGAATTCCGGAAATATTATGCCACTGTTTAACGAGTTTTCTATGCCTGTCTTTCATATTGATGGTGAACCGGTTGAGTATGAACCGGGCGAAAAAATTCTTTCCGCGGCTTTGCGTTGCGGAAAAATAATTCCTCATTATTGCTACCATCCCGGAATGTCTGTAGTTGCCACCTGCCGGATGTGCCTAGTTGACGTGGTCGATCTGGGTAATGGGCGTCCCGCGCCAAAACTTCAAACGGCCTGTTCAATGGATGCCGCTGAAGGCATGAAGGTCGAAACACTCAATCCAAAAGTCGAAGAGGGTCGTAAACTTGTCAACGAGTTTTTACTGGTGAATCACCCGCTGGATTGTCCAATTTGTGATCAGTCCGGAGAATGTACTCTGCAGGATTACGCCTTTGAGTATGGTTCCGGAAAGTCGGAAATGGATTATTCCAAAAGAGTTAACGGCTGGCGGGACATTGGGACATTTGTCGCATTAGAACGTAACCGCTGTATTCAGTGTTCGCGCTGTGACCGTTTTACAAGGGAAATAACCGGTACCAATGAATTCGGGATGTTTAACCGCGGGCATGAACTGACGGTTGACACTTATTCCGACAGACCCATGACTAATAAATTTCAGGGCAATATGGCTGACATCTGTCCGGTGGGAGCCATCACTGAGAAGGAATTTCGCTTTAAGCGGCGTGCCTGGAAGTTGAAAAAAAATCGTTCAATTTGTACAGGTTGTTCTACAGGCTGTAATATTACAATTGAGCATGACCGCAATGAGATATTTAGGCTCAAACCGCATGAAAACCAAAACGTTAATAAATGGTGGCTCTGCGATGAAGGCCGTTTAACTTACCGCATGATGAATGAACGTAAAACCAGAATTCATCAACCATTAGGTCGTGTTGACGGAAAACTGGAAGCTATTTCCTGGGAAGAAGCCTATGCGGCAATTGCGGAGCGAGTAGGTGATATGTCGCCATTGCCGGAGGAAGTACTGGCGCTTACTGATACTCACGCAAGCAACGAAGAATTATTTTTGCTGCAAAAACTGCTCAAAGACATTTTTTCCGCGGAGAACATATTTTGCCCCTTGCCAAAATGGGAACAAAGTGAAAGTGAATTTTTTATCAATACTCTGATCACGACCGACAAAACACCTAACCGTGCAGGTGCTCTTGCCCTCAAAATAAAAGGTGATGCAACATCTGCAAAACTTAAAAAAGCAATTGAAGCAGAACTGAAAGTCGTCTTTGTGCTGGGGAATCCTTTTGAAGCAGAAGTGGAAGTTCTGGAAAAAATAAAAAAAGCGCAGTTAGTGGTGCATCTTGGAACATTCCACAACTCATGGAATGATATTGCGGACGTTGTACTTCCAGGACAGTATTATTCCGAAAAAGAAGGTACATTTACCAACAAGGATCAACGTGTTCAGGCAACTGAAGTTGCTGTTCAGGCATTGCGCAGGACACGTCCGGAATGGCGGATTCTTGCTGATTTGTCTTCAGCGCTCGGACAGGAAAGTTCATACGGTAGTTCTGCAGATGTTTTTAATGTAATGACCAAACAGGTTAAAGCATTCTCCGGGCTCAGTTATGCCGAGATTTGCGGATCTGGCAAAGAACTTACACAGAGGACAAAAGACTCAGGCATGAAAGTAGTTAAGGCGCAGACATAAGTTTGTGTGAACTAGTAATTTTTTCGTAAACGAAAGATGTTAATAATATTTTACATTTTTGCAGCTCTGAGCATTTTTGGTGGATTGGGTGTACTTTTCCTTCGAAATCCAATTCATTGTGCACTTTCACTTGTGGGCACATTTTTTTGTTTAGGCGCAATCTATGTGATGCTGAATGCAGAATTTGTCGCAGTGATTCAGGTTCTGGTTTATGCTGGCGCTATTATGGTCCTTTTCCTTTTTGTGCTGATGCTGCTCTCCTCAAAGGATACTGATCAGTATGCTAATAAATGGCCGATTGGAAAGATTCTGGCAGGACTTCTCTCTTTAGGGATATTTGTACAAATTGCCAGTCTCTTCACCGCAGGAGAATTACAGCTTGGACCAAAGGGGGCATATCCGATTGAGGTTGTAGAAGAAGTTGGCTCGATTGCGTTGATAGGTCGTTTACTTTTTACCGATTACATTTTGTCATTTGAACTTATTGCCGTTCTGCTGCTTGTTGCCGTCATTGGTGCAGTAGTGATCGCAAAGCGACGTTTTGAGTAAGGATATTTTATGATTCCCGTTGAACATATTCTGTTGTTAAGCGCAGCCCTTTTTAGCATAGGCGTGCTGGGTGTAATGCTGAGGCGCAATGTGATTGTTATTTTTATGAGCATTGAACTGATGCTCAATGCGGTAAACTTGTCGTTTGTGACCTTCTCACGAGGCATGGATTCCATGACAGGTGTGATCTTCATTTTTTTCATCATCGTTGTTGCTGCAGCGGAAGCGGTGGTAGGCCTTTCGATAATTCTTTCAATTTTTCGGACACGTAAAACGTTGAATATTGACGAATTTAATATTTTAAAGTGGTAGCTATGTCACAAATTTGGCTTGTACCCGCATTCCCTTTGTTGGGATTTTTGCTGAATGGTTTTTTAGGCAAACGTTTCGGAACCCGTTTCGTAACTTTTGTGGGACCGTTGGCAATTGCGCTTTCCTTTGCCCAGTCCATGGTACTGTTTTTTCAGATGCTTGAAGCCGAAGGAAACGTGCTCAAGGAGCACCTTTACACTTGGATTGCGAGTGGAAATTTTGAGGCAGGTATTAATTTCCAAGTCGATCAACTTTCCGGACTTTATCTTCTGATAATCACAGGAGTCGGATTTTTGATTCACGTTTATTCTGTGGGTTACATGGATGGTGAATCAGGTTACTACCGTTTTTTTGCCTATTTGAATTTGTTTGTGTTTTTCATGCTGATTCTGGTTTTGGGAGACAGTTTTCTATTAATGTTTGTAGGATGGGAGGGTGTCGGCCTCTGTTCATACCTGCTGATCGGTTATTATTTTGAGAAAGATTCTGCTGCGGAAGCAGCAAAAAAAGCGTTTCTTTTTAACAGAATAGGAGACTTTGGTGTGCTCTCGGCAGTCATGTTGATTTTTTTATCATTTGGCTCAATTGAATTCGGTACAATCAATGCTGAAGCAGCATCAAGGCTTGAATATGGCGGCGCTCTGGTAACAGCAATAACCTTGCTGCTTTTTCTGGGTGCTACAGGGAAATCCGCCCAAATCCCGCTTTATGTCTGGCTGCCGGACGCAATGGAAGGTCCGACACCTGTCTCCGCTTTGATCCATGCCGCCACGATGGTTACAGCTGGTTTGTACATGGTTGCGCGTTTGAGCCACTTGTTTGTACTTGCGCCTTTCACGATGAATGTCATTGCAGTCGTAGGAACTGCCACCGCCCTCCTTGCCGCAACCATCGCCGTCACACAGACTGATATTAAAAGGGTTCTGGCATATTCAACCGTCAGTCAACTAGGCTACATGTTTCTGGCAATGGGTGTCGGCGCTTTCGGCGCAGGTGTTTTCCACGTCATGACACACGCATTTTTTAAGGCACTTCTCTTTTTAGGTTCCGGATCGGTCATTCTGGCAATTCATCATGAGCAGGATATGCGAAAAATGGGTGCGCTCAAGAACAAACTGCCAATCACCTATATGACCATGCTGCTTGGAACATTTGCTATTTCCGGAATTCCTTTTTTCTCAGGATTTTTCAGTAAAGACGAAATTCTCTGGAAAGCATACAGTTCTCCTTTAGGCGGTCCATGGCTTTGGGGAGTTGGTTTACTGACTGCAGGTTTAACGGCATTTTACATGTTCAGGATGATTTATTTGACATTTCACGGAGAGTCACGGGTTGATTCACATACCGCTGAACATGTGCATGAGTCACCTTTATCGATGACCATACCCTTGATGATTCTGGCTATACTCGCGGTTATAGGTGGTTTTTTTGGGGTACCGCATGTTTTTCATTTAATTCCGAATGGAATGGAATATTATTTCCAAGGTTTCTTTGCAGAAATTCCAAGTGGTCACGGCACAGTATCAACTGAGTGGACACTTATGGGGGTTTCTGTTGCTTTCGCGTTGTTAGCCTGGTTTTTTGCAAGCAGGCTTTATCATTCCGGATTTGACATTGCGTCCGGTTTACGGAGCAAATGGGAATCGCTCTACCAGCTTTCGCTCAACAAATGGTATGTTGATGAACTCTATAACGCGGTAATTATTCAACCGGTACGTCTCTTTTCGACCCACATACTCTGGCGTCTATTTGATCAGAATGTGATTGACCGGGCGGTCAACACAACCGCGGATGTTGCACGTACGGTCGGAAATTCAATCCGTCCTTTACAGAACGGATTAACCCAGAATTACGCCCTTATCTTCACTCTTGGAACTTTCCTCATTCTCTGGTTCGTGACCTAAAGCTGAATTGTTGAGTTTTAGCTCTTTTGCGGAAAAGATAAATTAAACCAAAAAAAGCCATGAAACATTTATTGCCTTTGGTGCTGACAACATTTTTTTACTTGAGTTCTCCTGCGTTTGCGATGGAGATTGGTGTAGTAGATTTGAATGAAGCACTTAATCAATCGGAAGCAGGTATTCGTTCAAAAAATATTCTCGAACGTCGAGGTCGTCAAAAACAGCAGGAGTTCAAACTGGAAGAGTCGGAACTCCGTAAACTAGCTGAAGATTTGCGTAACAATCCTTTGCTGACTGCAAAAGCAAAAACATCCAAAGAGCAGGAATTAATTGCACGGCAGCAGCAGCTGCGGGAACAGGTTCGGAAAGTTGAACAAGAAATGAGGTTGGAGGAACGGCGTCTTACCGAGGTTATTTTTCAGGAACTAAAAACAGTGATCCGCAGTATTTCCATCAAGGAAGAACTGGATCTAGTGCTTGAAAAAAATGCTGCGCAAATAATTTTGTATATGAAACAGGATACAACCGATATGACGCAGAAAGTGATCGATGCCTATAATTCACTCAAACAGACAGGAGGAGATTGATGTTGAATTTAGAAGAAATAAAAAAAATTCTACCGCACCGTTATCCTTTTTTGCTTTTGGACCGTGTACTGGAGGTACGTCCCGGTGAATATTGTCAGGCCTTAAAAAATATTTCTGGAAATGAGGCAGTTTTTCAAGGGCATTTCCCGCAGCAGGCTGTGTTTCCGGGCGTGATGATTATCGAAGCATTGGCGCAAACAGCGGGGATTGTAATTGATTCGGGAAAAGGTGATGCAGAATCTGGAAGTATTGTGTTCTTTGCCGGAATCAATAATGCCAAATTCAGGGTGCCGGTGGTTCCCGGAGATCAGCTGATCCTTGAAACTACCTTGAGTAATCAGCGTCGTAATTTTTGGGTATTTGAAGGCAAGGCGAGTGTAGACGGTAAACTGGCGGCTCAGGCAGAAGTAAAATTAATGCTGCAACCGTCATGACAACCAGCTTCAGCACAGAGGAAGTTCGTAAGATAGCGCGGCTTTCATCATTGGAATTGACCGACAAAGAAACGGAAGTTTTTGCAGAACAATTTTCAGGGATTCTGGATTATTTTGAATTGTTGAAAACCGCAGATATTCCGGAAACAGCAACAGAAGTGGATGAAAGTCATTTGCGTGGAATCCGTGAAGATAAGATGGAGAAATCTCCAGTTGCTCCGGAACAGTTTAGTGCGTATCTGGAAAATGGTTTTTTCAAAGTACCGCGAGTGATTGATCAAGGAAATTAAAAAATGACAGGAAAACAAAAAAGACATTTGCGTGCTTTGGCGCATCCTCTTAAACCTCTGGTGAACCTTGGGAAACAAGGTCTTTCTCCGGAAACCAGACGTGAGATTGAATCCCAATTGCTTGATCATGAGTTAATCAAATGCAAGGTTCTGGACAGTTGTCCTTTGTCAAAAAAAGAATGTGCTGAAGAAATTTCCAAACAGACGGAGATTGAAGTAATTCAGGTTATTGGAAAAACGCTCGTGCTTTTCAGCCCGCTACTTGAAGATTCAAAAATTAAATTTCCCAGTGCTTAACCTGCCTCTGATGTTAAAAAGTACACATGCCCGGAAGAATAAAAACATCATTGTTTATTAGACTATTTTGAAAAGTTACTAGAGACTCAACCAGAATGAGCGACATATTTTACATTAGTACCCCAATTTACTACGTCAACAGCCATCCGCACATTGGACATGCTTACACGACGATCGTAACGGATGTGTTAACTCGCTTCCGGAAACTGTTTGGGGACGATACTTATTTCTTAACCGGAACGGATGAGCATGGGCAAAAAATTGTAGAATCAGCGGCAAAATCTGGAATTGAACCGCAGGAATTTGTGGATAAGATCAGCCAGGAATTTCGTGACATGTGGCCGCAACTGCATATAGAAAATGATCAGTTTATACGTACAACTGATCCTGAACATAAAGCTTGTGTTCAACAGATATTGCAAAAAATTTACGATCAAGGTGAGATTTATCTAAAAGAATACGAAGGCCTTTATTGCGTTGGCTGTGAACGTTTTATGGATGAAAGTGAGTTGGTAGACGGCAATTGTCCAGATCATCAAAATCCTCCGCAACTCTATAAAGAGCAAAATTATTTTTTCCGCATGAGTGCTTATCAGGACTGGTTGGAAAAAGAATTAGCGCAAAATGAAAACTGGGTTTATCCTGGACGTTATCGCAATGAACTGACTCAGTTTCTAAAAGCGCCTCTTCAGGACTTGTGTATTTCACGTCCTAAAAGCCGACTGGAATGGGGTATTGAACTGCCTTTTGATAAAAACTTTGTCACCTATGTCTGGTTTGACGCACTGCTGAATTACGCGAGTGCACTTGGTTGGCCTGATGGTGAAAAGTATAAAAAGTACTGGCCGAACGTGCACCACATGATTGGCAAGGATATTCTGAAAACACATGGGATATACTGGCCGTGCATGCTCAAAGCCGCGGGGTTGCCTGTTTTTAAAAAACTGGTGGTTCACGGTCACTGGGTGGTGGGAGGCAGCAAAATGAGCAAGTCACTCGGAAATGTTGTAGATCCATTAGCCATGAAAGATCAACTTGGTGTAGATGCTTTACGATACTTTTTGTTGCGGGACATGAGTTTAGGGGAGGACGCAAATTTTACTGAGGAGTTGGCTGTAACTCGTTACAACGGAGATTTAGCCAATAACTTTGGTAACCTGCTCAACCGCTCAATCAGCATGAGCCGTAATAACTTTGATGGTTGTGTACCGCCTTTAAGTGAAGTTGGCGAAGCTGAAGAAAATCTGCGTAATACCTTCATCGAAGGTGTGAAAACTTTCCGGGAATATATTCTTGCTTTTCAGCCGCATCGTGCACTAGAGAAAGTGGCGTGGCTCAGCAGTCAGGTCAATAAATATATAGATAGCTGCAAACCTTGGAGTCTGGCCAAGCAGTCGGAAGATCGTGAACGTCTGGGAACAGTACTTTATACTGCGCTCGATATGACAAGAATTCTGGTTGGCCTGCTCGATCCTGTGATGCCGGAAAAAATGAGTGAGGCACGTAAAGCTCTTGGACTTGGAACAGAGAAGATAGAGTTTGATAAACTCACTCCCGGATTATTGGAATCAGGCACTGAAATGCCTGAACCAAAACCGTTGTTTCCTAAAATGAAGCTTTTGGTTGAGGAAAAAACCGCTTCAGAAGTAACACAAACCAGGGAAAAAGTAAGCACAACTGCTGATGAGAGCAAAGAATGGTTTGCGTTTGATGATTTTCAGAAAATGGAATTGAAAGTCGGCCATATCAAAACTTGCCGGAAACTTGAAAAGTCGGCTAAGCTGCTCTGTTCTGAGGTGGATTTGGGCGAGGGACGTTTACGTTCGATTGTTTCCGGAGCAGCGGAATTTTATACAGCTGAAGAATTAACTGATCGACGCGTGTTGGTTGTGGCAAACCTCAAACCGGTAAAATTGATGGGTGAAGTTTCTGAAGGTATGATCCTTTTTTCAGATGATAAAGGTAAACTGGTTTTGATAGAGGCACCTGATCATGTAAATCCAGGGGTGACGGTACGTTGAAAATACCTGAAATGAATTGACAAACTGCGCTTTGAGTGGAATAATTTTCTAATCAGTACAGCGTTTATTTAGCTAACGAAGAGACTTTTTAGCAATACTATAATTATGACAATTGCATCCGGTTACTTGCCTATATTAATCATGATTGTTCTGGGTGTTATTCTGGCTGGAACATTCAGTTGCATCGGACTTTTTTTGGGGCCGAAATTGAGAGGTGAGGCTAAGATGACTCCATTCGAATCAGGGTTCCTGAGAGACGGGATGGAAGGACATCGATATGACGTCAAGTTTTATATGACGGCACTGGTCTTCCTCATTTTTGACGTGGAGGTTGTTTTTCTCTATCCCTGGGCTGTGCAGTTGCGTGAATTAGGCTGGTTTGGTTTTACAGCCAGTTCGGTCTTTCTGAGCATACTGGTTCTGGGGTTGGCCTACGATTGGAAAAAGGGCGCGTTGGAGTGGGAATAATTATGAGTGAATCAAGAAAGCCCGCAATTCCGACAGTTCAACTAGAGAATGATCGAGTAATCGTTACCGAATGGAAGTTTGCTCCGGGCGCAGAAACAACCTGGCATAGACACGAGTATGATTATGTTGTTGTGCCTCAAACTACAGGGAAACTGAATATCGAAACAGAAACTGAGGAATTCGAGGCTGAATTAGTTTCCGGAGTTTCTTATTCACGTACAAAAGGTGTTAAGCATAATGTGGTCAACCAGAATGATCACGAGTTTGTCTTTGTGGAAATTGAATTGAAATAAAGTATCTCCGCAATTTCACTATGATACAAACTGCAGATAATAAATATTAACTTAGATTAGCTGTAAACGACTATTGCAAAAGATGGAGATGGCATTTCGCAAAATAAAGTATGAGCCCCAATCTTTTTGCATTTACTTACTCATCGAATGAAATTGTTCAAGTACTGAAAGAGTTAGTTGAAGACTCTATCTATGACAAGAGATGAATTCAGGAACATCAAATAATGTTAACTTAACAGGAGCTAAAATGGATACAGATTATGGTGGTTTTAAAAGTACAACATTTGACAGTGTGGTTAACTGGTCCAGAAAGTTTTCCCTCTTTCAATATCCTTTTGTAACAGCTTGCTGCGGAATGGAGTACATGGCCGCGGCCTGTTCCCATTATGACCTTTCACGTTTTGGAGCGGAAATCCCCAGATTTTCTCCAAGACAGGCGGATGTCCTCTGGGTGGTTGGAACCATCACGCATAAGATGTCACCTATTCTGAAAACTATTTACGATCAAATGGCAGATCCTAAATGGGTGATTGCTTTTGGCGCATGTGCGTCTTCAGGAGGTTTTTATCAAAATTATTCTGTCCTGCAGGGGATTGACCGCTTGATTCCGGTTGACCTCTATATTGCAGGATGTCCTCCTCGTCCAGAAGCAGTGCTCGATGGACTTATGGAGTTGCAAAACAGTATTCAGCATGATGGTCCAAAGGCCAACGGTATCACTCCAACTGCAATCAGGCACAAAGATCAAAAAGTGGATCAGCTTAATCGATATTTTGAAATTTCTAAAAAAGAAGTCTTTGAGAATCAGCAAAATCCTAAAAGTAATCGTCTCAGTAAACCGGGATTCAGCTATTCTGATGATTTCGTCAATGTCAGTCCGCATATTGGTTATGACTCTCCAAAAATGCAGAAAGATAAAGCTGCTCTTAAAGAAAAGTAACACTTGTTTTTAACTAAAATTAAAGCTTTAAAAAAATAATGAGCGATGAAATTTCCACAAAGGAAACGGAAGTATCTCCGGAAGCAGGTGAATTAACGACTCTGTTGCAGGATGAATTTCCGGATGCAGTCACCGAATTTCATGCTCACCGCGGAGACGAAACTGTTGTGATTGAACGGGATGCGTTTGAGTCTGTCTGCCGCTTTCTACGGGATGATTCACGTTGTTCGTTTGAGATTATGATGGATTTGACCGCAGTTGATCGACTTGAAATGAAAGAGACTCCACGTTTCGAAATGGTTTATCATTTTAAGTCCTTGACCCATGCCAGACGTTTAAGACTGAAGGTTCGCTTAGCAGAAGATGATTGTAAAATTGCGTCAATCCACCATTTGTGGAAAGCAGTAGATTGGTATGAACGTGAATGTTTTGACATGTTCGGCATTCAATTTGAAGGACATCCGGACTTAAGAAGAATTTTGATGTATGAAGAGTTTGAAGGACATCCGCTGCGTAAAGACTATCCGATTGATAAACAACAGCCTTTGCTGGAACTCAAAGAAGTTGAAGAACGTCACACATACGGGAGGCACACATGACTGACATGAGCGCAATTCAGTCCCAGACTGATGTTAATTCATCGGGAGAAGATTTTTCTGCTTCAGTTATGAGCATCGAAATTGGCCCTGCTCATCCGGCCATGCACGGAATTGTACGCTTCACCACTCATCTGGATGGAGAATTGATTGTCGGGATGGATCCTGAAATCGGATATTTACATCGCGGTTTTGAAAAAGAATCAGAAAACTCCAAATGGATTCAGATCATTCCCTATACTGATCGCCTGAATTACGTTTCTCCTTTGCTGAATAATATTGGTTTTTCGATGGCGGTGGAAAAACTCTATGGAATTGAAGCACCCAGACGCGCGGAATTCACCAGGGTGATCATGGGTGAAATATCGCGCATCACCGATCACTTAACATGTCTTGGGGCAGTAGCGATGGAGATTGGTGCATTCACATTTTTTCTCTGGTTTATTAAAGCTCGAGAATATCTTTGGGAACTCGTGGAAGAAATGACGGGGGCACGCCTGACGACAAACTGGACGCGCTTTGGTGGAAATGCAAATGATCTTCCGGATGGTTTTTTGAGCGATCTCGCTGATCGTTTGGTAAAATTGAAAGATGTCATGAGCGAATGCGACAAGCTGCTTACACGCAATAAAATTTTCATTGACCGAGTCAAAGATGTAGGATCTTTCAGCAAAGAAGATGCCTTGTCATTTGGGTTCACCGGACCGTTGTTGCGGGCTTGTGGAATTCCTTATGATGTCAGGAGAGCAGATCCTTATTCCGTTTATGATGAACTAGATTTTGAAATTCCTGTAGGAAGCGTCGGAGATTGTTTTGACCGTTTTTTGGTACGTATGGAAGAAATTAGACAAAGTATTCTTATCATCGAACAGGCTGCAGACAAAATGCCGGAAGGTCCTTTTATGACTGATGAGCGGATGATGCACTATCCGGATAAGAAAGATGTTTATGGAAATATTGAAGGACTGATCGATCACTTTAAACTTGTCATGGAAGGTCACCAGCCCCCTGCCGGTGAGATCTATATGCCAGTTGAAGGCGGAAACGGTGAGATGGGATTTTATCTGGTTTCAGATGGTGGAGGAGATCCTGTTCGAGTTCGTATGCGTCCACCTTGTTTTAATTTAGTCGCGGCGATGCCTGCCATGACAGTTGGTCATTATGTCGCGGACATTGTACCAATTTTTGGTTCAGTCAACATGATCGGCGGTGAATTGGATCGCTAAATCGGTTGCTTTCTGAGGATCCGTGTCATTTGGCTATTAGTACAGTTATATACTGATCTAACAATTTAGATTAAATTGTTAGATCATGAGGTTGAAGAATTTAAATCAAAATAATTACTCGCTTTAGGGATACCCTTCGCTTCGATTGGTGAGAAAACGGTCCGCTGAATACGAGAAAGCTAATTAAGCAACAAAAAAATAGAAGTTGAAATGTTACTTGAAATAATCATGATTCCGGCAGTACTCGCCATCATAAAAATTATGGTGATAATCCTGCTGTTTGCCATGCCTTTGGGTACGGTACTGACGCTGATGGAGCGTAAATGGAGCGCAATGATTCAGGATCGTGTTGGTCCTAACCGGGCCAACATAGGTGGATTTACCGGTCATGGAGTTTTGCATCTTGCTGCGGATGGACTGAAATCAATGTTCAAGGAAGATACCATGCCTAAAGGCGCAGACGGTTTTTTATACTTGATTGCGCCGTTTTTTGGATTGATTGCCGGAGTTGCTACTTTTGCTATAATACCACTTGCAGGTCCAATCGGAAATTTTACTTTTCAGGTGACAGATATTGAACCCGGCTTACTATTCATTTTTGCAATCACTTCACTCAGTGTTTATGGAGCAGTTTTGGCCGGTACAAGTTCCAATAGTAAATTTGCTTTACTTGGAGGTACCCGCGCTTCAGCACAAATGATTTCCTATGAAGTTTTTATGGGTCTGGCTTTGATGGGTGTTTTCATGGTTTACGGCACTACGCGTGTGAGTGGAATTGTTGATGGACAAAATGAATACTGGTTCGGTAATTTAATTCCTATGTGGGGTGTTTTTACGCAGCCTCTTGGATTTGTACTCTTTTTTACGGCCTTGATCGCAGAAACTAAACGTGCTCCGTTTGATGCGCCTGAAGGTGAATCTGAAATTGTTGCCGGCTATTTTCTAGAATATTCCGGAATGCGCTGGTCGGCTTTTATGCTTGCGGAATATGTCGCACTCGTCGGTGTTGCTTCCCTGATAACGACCCTCTTTTTTGGAGGTTATCATGTACCCTGGTTGCACTTGTGGGAGAATGCTCCACAGTGGATCGTGACAATTTTGCAGTTGCTCAAATTTTCCATTTTCACTGTGTTTTTCTGTTGGTTTCAAATTCAGTTACGCTGGACAGTTCCTAAATTCCGCTTTGACCAAACAATGGCTCTCGGTTGGAAAAAACTACTACCACTGTCTCTGGCAAACATGATTGTTACCGCATTTGTGATTCTTGCTTTTGGATGAACCATACAGTAATAAAAAGTTTTAAGAGTAATTAATGGACTTATCATTTATGCGTCAGGGTTATGAGAGTGGCGGCCTGACCAAAGAGCAGTTAAATTCTGATCCGTTCTTGCAGTTTGAAGCATGGTTTGAGGAAGCAAACACCGCGGAACCTATTCCGAATTCCATGAGTCTGGCAACTGTTGGAAAGTCTGGTGCTCCAACGTTGAGAACTGTTCTGTTGAAGCTGTTTGATGAAAATGGATTTGTTTTTTTTACCAATTATAAAAGTAGGAAAGCAACTCAGATTGAGGAAAATCCAAATGTGGCAATGCTTTTTAATTGGGTAGCAATGGAACGTCAGGTAAGCATAAACGGAGTAGCGGAAAAAATTGAGACAAGTGAGTCCCTGAAATATTTCTTGAGCCGCCCTCGTGGAAGTCAACTTGGAGCATGGGTTTCAGATCAGAGCTCTGTCTTGACTTCAAGAAAAATATTGGAAATGAAGCTAGATGAAATTAAGCGTAAATTTGCAAAAGGTAAAATACCACTACCCGATTTTTGGGGAGGTTACAGGATTAAACCAGATAATTTTGAATTTTGGCAAGGTTGTCCCAACCGACTGCACGACCGTTTTTTGTATACCAAAACGGCTGAAGAATGGAGCATTGATCGTCTTGCTCCATAAAAACATACTGTTTATAATTTTGAAAATGAAAAAATATTGTTTATTGGAGGGTTCATGGAATTAAAGGTAAAACAGGTTAACAGGCTCGACGGAGTAAGGGAAGCATTATACTTTCCCGCGCTTTATGTAGGTTTTCGACTCACAGTTAAGCATTTTTGGCGCAATCTTTTTGGTTCAAGAGATGTGGTGACTATCAATTATCCGGAAGAAAAGCGTCATGTTTCTGCACGTTGGCGTGGACGTCACCGTCTGACTCGGCGTGAAAACGGTTTTCTAAGTTGTGTTGCCTGCTACATGTGTGAAACAGTTTGTCCGTCAAAATGCATTCACATAGAAGCCGGTGAACATCCTGACCTTTCAGTTGAGAAATATCCTGTCGTTTTTAATATTGATGAACTGCGCTGTGTCTTCTGTGGTCTCTGCGTTGAAGCATGTCCCAAAGACGCAATTCGAATGGATACAGGAGTTATTTCAATGGCTTATACTTCACGTCAAACATTTGATTTTACAAGAGATTTGCTTAGAGACAATTATGATCCAAAAGCTCACTCTAATCCCAAGTATGAAGATTATGACCTCCCGTCTCCCTCCAATCAGCAGGAAGCCTTACCCAACTCTCAAGGGGTGCCGGCGAGCTAAAATATTTCATGGATTCCTCTAACGAAGTTTTCACGACTGAAGAAAAGAAAATACTTTCTTCTTATGTTAGCAACACAGACCGTTCCATTTTTGCCCTCACCAATCTTCCGGAAGTGATCAAGGGGGCTCTTTTTTCCCGTTATTCCCGCTCAACTCTCGGACTCCGTTCATTACTGCTCAGAGATTTTATTCAGGAGAAAGAATCCAAATTCTCTGAAATTCAAGCTGGAGCAGAAAATCCTGATTCCGCTGAAAAATCTAAACTGGCCATCGAATCTGCACATAATTTTTATGACAGAATTTTGGATGGATATGGAGATGATTCAATTGGTGAACTGGGCGGTGCGCACTTGGCACTGGAAAACATTTCTATACTTGCTACCAAAACCGTCCAGGATTCACGCATCGGCGGTTCTCCTTTAGAAAAATCTACTCGTTACGTCAGTTTTGCGGATAAAATAAAGACAACTTCAGGAAATGAGGAATTCCGCTTTTATCAGGAGCCGACTTTGTTGAATTCTGAGCACAGGGATTTGTATCTGGAGACTTGCCGGAATTTGTTTGAAACCTATGTCCGTTTCACTGAACCAATACGTGCACATGTCCGAAAGGTAATGCCTCGTGATCCGCAAATAAGCCAGGCTGCTTACGAACGTTCTGTGGTTGCACGTGCTTATGACATTATCCGCGGACTCTTACCTGCTTCAACACTGACAAACATGGGTGTTTTTGGAAACGGTCGATTTTTTGAAACTCTGATTACAAAATTGAGATCGGAACCGTTTGGTGAGTTGAATCAAATTGCTCAATTTTCGTACGAAGAACTTTCAAAAGTTATCCCTTCGTTTGTACGGCGTGCTGGCGAGGAACATCGGTATTTTCAGGATTATCGAAATTTCGCTAAGGCACAGCAAGAACTCCTTCGAAATTTCGCTTCGACTCACTTAGGAGAGTTAACAGCAGAATCTGCAGAATCTGTGCGTTTGATAGATTATGATCAGGAAGCAGAAACCAAACTGCTCGCAGCATTACTATACACTCACTCCGGATTGACATTGCAGCAAATACGGGAAAGTGTCAGATCAATGCCGGAAACAGCAAAAACAAGACTGCTCAAACAGACTATTGATTTAAGAGGCCACAGGCGACATAAACCGGAGCGCGGATTGGAAATGGCATTTTATACTTTTGATATTTTAGGTGATTATGGCATGTATCGCGATTTACAACGTCACCGGATGCTCACTCAGGAACGTCAACCGCTAACAACACGTTATGGTTATGATACTCCGGATGAAATAGAAGATGCCGGTTTAGGTCCAGAGTATCACCAGACAATGTCCCGCGCCGCAGATGCGTTTGAAACGATCGCAAAAGATTTTCCGCATGAAGCACAATATGTGGTACCAATGAGCTACAACATTCGCTGGTACGTTCATATTAATTTGCGGGCGCTGATTTGGCTGACGGAAATTCGCAGTACTCCGCAGGGTCATACCGGTTACCGAAGGATTGCCCAGGAAATGTTCAGGAAAGTAGAAGCGGCTCAACCGTTATTGGCGAAATATATGAAATTTGTTGATTTAAATGAATATTCGCTTGGGCGTTTGAGCGCGGAACAACGTCAGGAAGATAAACAGGTTTGAGCAAATCCAACCCGTTGACGGTTTACAGTTTGCTGTTCTCATTTTGGGGGTGTACTGTAACGGATCTTCAACACTAAACATTTAATCAATTTAAAAGGAGACTCTGATGCACGAAAATTTACATGTTATTGACCACCCGCTGGTGCAACATAAGCTTTCGTTGATGCGTAAAAAAAGTACCTCCACTCATAATTTTCGGACTTTGATACGTGAGGTCGGCACCTTGCTCGCATATGAAGTTACCAAAGATTTACCGCTGATTTATCAAGAAATAGAGACTCCATTAATGAAAATGGATGCTCCTTTTCTGGAAGGAAAAAAGCTCTGTCTGGTTTCTATTTTAAGAGCAGGCAATGGTTTGCTGGATGGTTTTATGGATCTTGTCCCGTCAGCGCGAGTTGGACACATCGGTCTTTACCGTGATCCGGAAACTCTGGTCGCGGTTGAATATTACATGAAACTGCCGGATTTAATCAATCAGCGTCTTGTGCTGGCACTGGATCCGATGCTGGCCACGGGACATTCTTCAGCCGCTGCGGTGACGAGATTAAAGGAAAACGGTGCTGAAAATATTCGCTTTGTCAGTCTGCTTTCTGCGCCGGAAGGGATTGAATATTTCAGCAAGGCACATCCAGATGTGCCTATTTACACTGCGGCAGTTGATGAAAAACTGAATGAACATGCCTACATTTTACCAGGTTTGGGAGATGCCGGTGATCGTATTTTTGGAACAAAATAAAAATGGAAGTTAGCTCAACCAAAACTTTTCAAGTCGGTGCAGACATTGATTCGGTCTGGTCTGTTTTGAACGATCCGCAACAAGTAGTGGTTTGTGTTCCAGGAGCACAACTTACAGAGGTTCTTGACGAAGATCATTTCAAAGGTAAAGTCACCCTTAAAATAGGTCCGGTGACAGCAAAATTTAACGGCAAAGTCGAATTCACTCAGCGGGACAGTTCCACTTACGAAATGGCGATGGAGGGAAAGGGAGCAGACATCAGTGGCAAAGGTGGAGCAACCATGATAATGTCGCTCAGTCTCAAAGCACTTGAGGAACGTACAGAAGTCACGTGTATTATGTCTGTCTCCATCACAGGCCGGATTGCTCAGTTTGGTGCCCGGATGATAGAAGCGGTTAATAATAAACTCTTTGAGCAATTCATTCAAAACTTTTGCAACTTGCTGGCACAGGAAAATGGAGAAGCAGCCACAGGTCCGAATTCGCCGGAAGCAGAACCGGTAAAAGCCGCCTCACTTATTGGTTCAGTTATTATGTCTGAGCTTAAAAAGAAACTCGTCAAAAAAGTAGAGCTGGAATGAAAAACTGCCAGCGTTATTTTAGCATTTGCTACCAATGATTTCCGCCGTCATCCTGGCTGCCGGTGAGTCACGGAGAATGGGAACGCAAAACAAACTTCTGCTGCAGATTGGCTCAGAAGTGCTTATCCGAAAATTTGTTAAATCTGTCTGTGCCTCAGCAGCAGATGCTGTACTGGTTGTTCTTGGTCACGAAGCAGAAAAAATAAAAGCAGTTTTGCAGGATCAAGCTCTGCGATTTGTAAAAAATACCTGCTACGAAAAAGGCATGACCACTTCAATTCAGTCCGGCGTAAATGCTGCGTCTATGGAAAGTGTGGGCTTGATGATTTGCCTCGCAGATCTGCCTTTCGCTGAAACCTCTGACTTCAACTGTTTAATTCAAGCATTTACTGATTTCCGGCGTACAGAAAGTTCACTGATTATTGTGCCTGTTTTTCAAGGACAGCGCGGTAATCCGGTATTGTTTTCAGCAGAATTCAGAGATAAATTATTAGCTCACAATGGAGAAGGCTGCAAGGGGATTGTAAGCAAATATCCCCAATCTGTAAGGGAAGTCAGCATGGAGAATGATAATCTTTTAAGAGATATTGATACTCCGGAAGATTATAAGCTTGTTACCTAAATAAATAATTTGCAAATAACATGTCTAACGAATACTTTGAAAAATTAGCAGAGTTGAATGCAGCTGAAGTTCCGTTTGCAGTAGCGACGGTGATCAAAATAACCGGTTCTGTATCCGCAAAAACTGGAGCAAAATCAATCATTGACGCGAATGGTGCAACCTTGTTCGGCTGGGTCGGCGGTGGTTGTGCAGAGGAAGCCGTGCGGGAAGCGGCGCTGGAGAGTCTGCGGGACGGACAAACCCAGATTGTACCGCTTGATCTTGATGATGAAATATTAGGAGTCGGCATGCCTTGCGGTGGTACGATGGAGGTTTATGTGGAACCTTATATGCCTCGTCCGGAATTGATGATTGTCGGACACGGGCGCATTGCAGAAGTTTTGGCACAACTTGCTCACACGGTACATTTTTCTATCACGGTCAATGATTCCGCTGCTACACGTGAAGCGTTTCCGACGGCCGAAAGCTTGATCACATCGGATCTCGATTTCAGTCAAATGCAGGTTGGTCCGTTTACTTATGTGGTTGTCGTTACTCAGCACAAAGGCGATCAGCACTCCATCAAAAAAGCCTTAGAGGGACAAGGTCCGTACATCGGTTTGGTGGCCAGCACTAAGCGTGCGAAACTGGTCTTTGAATATTTGCTCGATGAAGGCGTAGCTCCCGAAGAGTTGAAACGTGTACATTCACCGGCAGGTTTAGACTTTTCCGGAACGACTCCAGAGGAAATTGCTTTGAGTATCGTTGGTGAAATGGTTTCCATCCGCCGCGGAGGTTCCGGAAAGTCGATGATGGAATTGAAACAGGTTTTTCCTGGGTGAATTTTTGACCGGAGGCCCCAGGTGATAAAAAACGTGTTGCTTTGTTTTCAGTCACCGTTTTTCTGATGGAAAAAACTCTACAAAATAGATTAATAAAAATCCTTTGCAATCCGGTATATCGATAATGGATTCAACTTTAACAAATGTAAAATTCTCCGGCTCTATCCTTGAAAATCTGTGACAGATTTTAACTTACAAATGCAAGTTTCTCCGTTGACAGCAAAGCTGCGAGATGATTTCCCGATTCTCAAAAGGAAAATTAACGGCCATCCTCTGGTCTATCTCGACAATGCGTCTACTACGCAAAAACCAAACTGCGTGATTGACGCCTTGGTGAATTTTTACGAAAAACATAACAGCAATGTCAGCCGCGGTGTTTACACTCTTGCAGAAGAGGCAACGGAAATATATGAAGATAGCAGGGAAAGCATCGCAAAATTTATTGGCGTGGCAGATACTGGTAAAATAATTTTTACCCGCGGAACCACAGAGTCAATCAATCTTGTTGCTTCAGCGTGGGCTCAGCCAAAATTGAAAACCGGTGACCGGATTTTGGTAACGGAAATGGAACACCATTCCAATTTGGTGCCGTGGCAATTAGCGGCTCAAACATCCGGAGCAGAACTTCTTTACTGGCCGGTCAATCTGGAAAGTGGAAAATCTGGAACCGGTCGTCTGGATCTGCAAAAGTTGGAAGAGACGTTGAAGGATTCAGCCAAACTCAAGAGGAAGATCAGGCTGCTTGCGGTCACGGCGGTTTCAAATGTTTTAGGAACGGTGAATCCGGTTGCGGAAATCGTTAAAATTGCGCACGCTTATGGTGTTCCGGTTTTGCTAGATGCTGCTCAGGCTGTGGCGCGTATGCCGATTGATGTTTCGGCATGGGATTGTGATTTTCTCGCTTTTTCCGGACACAAAATTTACGGTCCCACCGGCATCGGTGTGCTTTACGCTAAAAATGAACGAATCGCAGAAATGCTGCCGTTTCAAGGAGGAGGAGGAATGATACGTCAAGTTGACAGGCAAACTTCTACTTGGGCAGATGCTCCGCAAAAATTTGAAGCGGGAACACCACCAGTTGCAGAAGTTTCCGGACTGGCGGCAGCAGTGGAATATGTTTTGGATGTCGGTATGCCTGAAATTCAGCAGCATGAACTTGAATTGACAACGCATGCCTTAAAAAGATTGGCTGAGTTTAAGGATCTTGAACTTTACGGACCTCCGGTAACAGATGGCAGAAGTGGTGTGTTGAGTTTTAATCTGCGGAATGTGCATCCGCATGACGTAGCGCAGGTTCTTGACGAAAGCGGAATCGCGGTACGTGCCGGACATCACTGTACGCAAGTGCTACATAAACGTTTCGGCATTACGGCGAGCGTCCGGATGAGTTTTGGACTTTACAACAATACCTCCGAAATTGATCATTTGATTTCTGCATTGGATCAGGCGAGAGATATTTTTTTGGTATGATATGACAACACCTTCAATCTATCGAGATATACTGCTGGAGCATGCGCGGCATCCAAAAAATTCTGGACGTTTGGAAAGTCCCGACTTAAAGGCTACGGCCTTTAATCCACTGTGTGGAGATGAATTGGAGTTGACTTTGACTTTGTCTGAAGGCACCATTCACGACTGTAAAACACAGGTGCGCGGATGTTCGATTTGCCAGGCTTCTGCCTCGATGATGAGTGAATTGATTTTAGCAAAAACTCTGCAGGAAGCTGGAAAGATCAGCCAGGTTTTTACTGAAAGTCTGCGCAAAGACAATGAGGAAATTGCAGCATCCTTAGATTCCTTACGACC
>JAPKDT010000151.1 GCA_028822475.1 SAR324 cluster bacterium | reverse complement strand
GCATGATATTCACATCAATCCGCTCAAGTCCGGTGGTCGCACCCTGAAAATATCCATGGTCAAATGCTAACATTACTGTACGTCCTGTTTCCGGATTAAAAATACGGGCGAGACGGTTTTGCATACCCCAACCAAGTGCATTAGAACCTTTCAGGTAAAATGCTTCCGATTTTTGAGGAATGTCCAAATAATATTCTTTCGTATCTTGTACAGCGTCTAAATCAGCCATTTTTTTCCTTTCAATATGTTTTGTTAAAATTAAAAATGTTTTTACCCCAAATTTTCACGGACAAATGCTAATAACAAATCTGCTTTCATCCAGTAAATTCCATGGTAAAGATATAAAATACAAAGCAAGAATTAATAGTTTTCCTAATCAACCAAATGTTTTAGTAAACCACGGAATTGAGCAATATATTCTTAATGCTCGTGTTCCGTATACTTGCCTTGCAAGTACTGTCTGATTATATAATTTCTCAAAAGTTTCAACGAACATAGAGGTCGTACTTCCTGTTTCATCCTCCAAAAACATCTCCTGCTTTGCGCCATTGTGGATAGTTCCATTTTCAACAAGAGCACTGCCGAAAAACACTTCAAAGGCATTAATTTCGTACAACAGGCGTTTCATCAACTTACGTTTGTTAGTTGTACTGCTTTCTTGATTAATATGCTAATTTTACATAGTGTTTTCTACTTGGATTAGCTCAGTCTCATTTTATACTGTTGGACAGTACTCTACTTGGGATATATTTTAGACAGGAACACACCTTTTCATATAACACGCTCACTTCCACCGTCAATAGGAATTTGCGCTCCGGTGGTTTTCGCAAAAACAGCTCCAACCATGGCGCAAACCATCCTCGCTACTTCTTTGGTTTTGACATCTATTTTTAAAATGTTGCGGCTTTTGTACTGCTCAACTGTCAAACCGTAACGTTTTGCGGAACGTTCCAATGCATCCGGAGTCCAAAGTCCGGTATCGTAAACACAGTCCGGATGAAGGATGTTAACACGTATTCCGAATTTACCTAACTCCAAGGCTGCAATTCTTGCCAACTGAGTTTGCCCTGCTTTTGGTACAGAATAAGCCGAAGCACCTGCTCCGGGAGCAGGCACATTTCTAGATGCCATAAAAACGACTGCTGGATCAAGCCCTTCTTTTAAAAATGGTACACAAGCCTGCAGCAATTGTTGGGGAGCTGTCAAATTAATCTCCAGACTCCTGGTCCACGTTCTCTCATCCATCTCCTCAATTGTCTGTCCCGCTGGAAAAGTGCCGGCGTTTAAAACCAAAATGTCAATTCCTCCAAATTGCCTCACAGCTTCTGCAACAGCATCGAGGACTGCTTTTTGATCCGTCACATCACATTGCAAACCGAGCATTCCGGACTCGCAAAATATTGTTGTAATTTCCGGATTTACGTCCAGACCAACAACTACCGCTCCCTGCGATAATAGTTCCCTCGCACAGGCCAAACCAATTCCGCTCGCTGCTCCGGAAACTATTGCTATTTTACCCTGAAACTCCTGAATTGCTTTTTGTTCTTCCTGATGAATAATTTTTTGTTTTAATTTTGCCTGTTGTAATTCCCAATACTCTGCTTCAAATAAATGTTCCTCCGAAACAGGCTGCCAGCCTCCGGAAGAACGTTCACCTACCAAGTTTTCAGCAAGTTGGATTGCCTTCACGGTATGTTCAACAATGTCACTTATGATTCCGGATTCCGTTAAATCATCTCCGAAAGCCACCGTTCCATGCCCTGGCCAAACAGCCCAGCGCGGTGCGGAATCCAAGCATCTTTGTTCTCCGTTTGTGTTACGTTCAAAGTACGCTTCGTATGCAGCAGAAAAATTATCAAGGCTTTGTTGTGGATTTTCCAGATCGATAATTGCGGGCGCCGGTTTGGTGCGGATTAAGTGATCGGAAGTTATCGGACCGCGAGTAGCAATTTCTTTAACGTTAGTAAGGTTTGCAAAAGTACAGGCTTCGGTGCCGAAATTTAATTGGGCCAACATAGCGGAACCACGAATTTCAGAAACTTTTCGACGGATACAAGCAAGTTTGAGCAATTCCTCTTTCCCCAGAAAGTAGTCTGGGTCTAACCTTATGCTTTGTGGTTCATTTGCATTCATTTCCGGAAGAGGGCCCTTAGCTGTCGTTTTGGATACCGTAGAGTTTTTTGCTAAATAATTTTCAGCCATGGAAACTAGTTCAATCATGCGTCCGTAACTTTCACGGGCAGTATCTCCAAAGCTAAAAATACCGTGGTTAAGCAGAACCATTCCTTCAAATTTCCGCCAGTCAACTTGCTTTGTAATCTCGACAACTTTACGAGCCAGCTTGAATCCTGGCATAACATATGGAATAACCAACAGGCGCTCACCGTAAATTTTTCGAATCAATTCATTGCCATCAGGAGTATTCGTGAGCGTGACAACTGCATCCGCGTGGGTGTGATCAATCCAAGTAAACGGAATTATGGCGTGCAGTAGAGCTTCAACGGAGGGGTTCGGCGCATCCGGATTGCTCATTGCCATTTGTTGTTGACGTATCATTTCAGCATCACTGATGTTTTCCAGTTCAGCTAATTTCCTCAATGTTTTTAAAAGAAGAGGTGTAAAGCCATCCGCGTCAATGGTTGCTAAATTATTGCCGCTGCCTTTGACGTATAAAATGTCTTCTTCTTCACCAAACAAATTTGCTTGCTGAAGTTTGACTGAAGTATTTCCACCGCCGTGCAGTACCAAGTCTGAATTTTGTCCCAGCAAACGTGAAGTATAAACTCTCAATTGTAGAGTGTTTTCTTCAAATTGAAGCGCTACTTTTGGATCCCACAAGTTTTTCATTGAGCTTATTTTATTCAATTATTAAAGATATTCTTGGCGTAAGTTCTCAGCAAAAGGCGCTTGAATAATTCCTTTTTCCGTGATCAACCCTGTCACCAACTCATGCGGAGTTACGTCAAAAGCAGGATTGCGTACTTTAATTTCTTCCGGAGCAGTCCTGCGTAGACCGAAATGTAAAACTTCCTCAGCTTCCCTTTCTTCAATCACAATGTCCTTGCCTTCAGCAGTATTAAAGTCAATCGTCGAATAAGGGCATGCCACGTAAAACGGAATACCGAAATGTTTAGCCAGAATGGCCACTCCGTGTGTACCAATTTTATTGGCCACATCTCCATTAGCCGCCACACGGTCAGTTCCAGTAATCACCAGATCAATTAAACCTTGTGACATAATATGTGCAGCCATGTTGTCCGTTAGCAAAGTCACATCCAGTCCTGCTTTATTTAACTCCCAACTTGTCAGACGTGCACCTTGCAGTAAAGGTCGAGTTTCATCAGCGTAAACACGAAACTGAACACCATTCTGGTGAGCTAAATACATTGGCGAAGTCGCTGTGCCGATTCCTGTAGTGGCAAGAGCTCCGGCATTGCAGTGAGTCAAAACTCCCATGCCTTCTTTGATCAGTGATACCCCGTTGACTCCCATCTTCAAGCATAAATGCACATCTTCTTCGTGAATGCGAATCGCTTCTTCCTCCAAATGTTTATACAATCCTTTTGAATCATTTCCTGAAAAAATTTTAACGCTGTTCAACATACGGTTCAGCGCCCATTTTAAATTAACCGCCGTGGGTCTGGCACTGTCCAGATATGCTGCTTTCTTTTCAACTTCTTGCAAATATTCCTTTAAATTCATTGCAGTCTGTTTACGAATCGCAATCAGCAGTCCGTATGCTGCAGCAACTCCTATCGCAGGAGCACCACGTACTTTTAATTGTTTGATCGAATGCCAAACCTGCTCAACCGATTCCTGTTTTTCTTCAATAACTTCTAGCGGCAGCTTGGTTTGATCGAGCAAATAAAGTTCTCCTGCACTCCAGCGGAGGGTTTGCGGAATTCCGGAAGTCCCGGAAACGGAAGAGCCTTGTTCATAAAGTTTATTTTTTTCCACTTTATCCTTAATTTAATCCAGTCTTGATATTAATGATAGTATCTGTTCTTCAAAAAAATCCCCCACCCTGTAACAGAAATTTGGTCAAGTGGAATTTACAAAGATGAAACGTTTTTTAGCACATCCCTTTTTTGTCTACTGGAATCCACGATGCAGAGACTATATCAACATGGTTGAACTTAGGAAATTTTTTGCGTAGCTGAGTCATTGTTTTTACACCTGCTTCGTTGAGACTTTTACTGGTGAAAAGCATCGGAGGGATGTAAAGATCATGTTCAACATTCTGCTTTGCAATACGCAGAGCAATAGCACGTACACTTACAGCGCCGATTGCCGCAGGATTAGTAGCAGCTGTAGCAGCCCATGGGCTGTTAGGTTTTGTCATTAACTGAATATCCTGAGTGGATATGTCAGCGCTGTACACCTTAACTTTGTCTGTCATATTGGTTTCGTTCAAAGCCATGACTACCCCTTTTGCAAACTCATCAAAAGGCGCGAAATAAGCGTTGATATTTGGATTCGCCCGTAATACGGCTTTTACCTGATCAGCATTTTTTACTGAGAACGGTGATTCCAAAGTACCTGTACGAACAATTTCTTTAATGGTCGGATACTCTTTTTTTACTTGTGTGAAACTTTCATCACGCTTGTCCAAAGGCAATATACCGGCAACATAGATATAACCAACATTCGCTTTTCCATTGAAATCAGCAACCATTGCTTGAAGAGCCATACGTCCAAGCAAATGATCGTTTTGCGCGATTTGTACAATTTCAGTATTCTTGAGGTCAACGTCAAACGCAACAACAGGAATACCTGCAGCCAAAGCATCTTGAGCAGGCTTCATCATTGTTTCAGTGAGACCATGATCAATCACAATTCCGTCAACCTTCATGTTTATTGCTTGATAGATGAAGTTTGCCTGTGCCTGATTGTCCATGTTTTTACCAAAAACGGTAAGCTTGACGCCCATCAAATCGGCTTGTCTTTGCGCGCCTGCCTGGTACATCTGCATAAATTCACCTTCCACCATCTGACGGATGAGAGCAATATGTATTTTTTTTGAACCATTAAACGGAGCAGGTGCTCCAGGGAGACCTGCCGCAAATAAACTGCCTGCTAACATTGCTAATCCAGTCAATGTAGATATTATCTTTTTCATAAACACCTTTCTTATTGTTAAAATTAAGTACCCGTTTCCAGCAAATACCGAAAACAGCATGAAATTATAATCTTCATTATTTCTTATTGACCTCCTTCATTATTTGATAATTTACGAGAAAA
>JAPKDT010000150.1 GCA_028822475.1 SAR324 cluster bacterium | reverse complement strand
GTTTAGAACTTAAAAGTGATTAACCTTTCCTGAGAAATGGCCATGAGTGATGCTTCTTTCACATTGGAACAATACGAACTTCACCCTCGAACAATCATTCGTAATGCCACACCTCCTGAATTATATGAAGAAGCACTAACTTATGAACCTGACGCGTCTATTTCTTCTGTAGGAGCACTGATCGTCTCTTCTTATGAAAAAACAGGACGCAGCCCAAAGGACAAGCGTATTGTCGAATATCCAAGCATTGATAAAGACGTCTGGTGGGGCAATATTAACATTGGAATGGATGAAGCTACTTTCATGATTTCCAGGGGACGCGCAATTGACTATTTGAATACTCAACAGCGGATTTACGTTGTTGACGGATATGCGGGATGGGATCCTAAATACCGGATAAAAGTCCGCATAGTTGCCACACGTCCGTATCATGCTTTGTTTATGCATAATATGTTGATCCGTCCAACTGCAGAAGAATTAGCAGACTTTGGAGAACCGGATTACGTAATTTTTAATGCCGGACAGTTTCCTGCAAATCCACTCACAAAACACATGACTTCACGAACAAGTGTTGAACTGAGTTTTGAACGCAAAGAGTTTGTGATTCTCGGTACAGAGTATGCCGGCGAAATGAAGAAAGGTGTTTTCACTATCATGAACTACATCATGCCGAAACAGGGAATTCTTTCGATGCACAGTTCTGCCAATGAAGGTAGAGAAGGTGATGTAGCAGTTTTTTTCGGGTTATCAGGAACCGGAAAAACAACTCTGTCAGCAGACCCTAAAAGAGAACTTATTGGTGATGATGAACATTGCTGGACAGACGACGGAGTTTTTAACATTGAAGGCGGTTGTTATGCCAAATGTATAAACCTTTCTGAAGATAATGAACCTGACATTTACAGGGCTATCCGTTTTGGAACAGTGCTGGAGAATGTTGATTATGACAAAGCCACACGCGTTGTTGATTATGACGGGACTTCCCTGACTGAGAACACAAGGGCTTCATATCCGATAGAATATATTTTAAACGCAAAAATTCCCTGCATGGGAGGACATCCCCAGAATATCATTTTCTTGACCTGCGATGCCTTTGGTGTGCTGCCTCCTGTCAGCAAACTTACACCAGCGCAGGCCATGTATCATTTCATCAGCGGTTATACTGCTAAAGTCGCAGGTACAGAAATGGGAGTAACTGAACCGGAAGCAACTTTTTCCGCATGTTTTGGTGCAGCATTCATGGTTTGGCATCCTAGCAAATATGCAGAACTGTTAGCAAAACGTCTTCAACAAAATGGAACTTCTGTTTGGCTGGTGAACACTGGCTGGAGCGGCGGTGGTTATGGAGAAGGTGAGCGTATGTCACTCAAGTACACACGTTCAATCATTGATTCAATTCTGGATGGAACCTTGAAGAACGCGCCGACTGACCATAATGATTTGTTTGGTTTTGATGTTCCAACAGAATGTCCAAAAGTTCCAAATGAAATTATGAAGCCACGTAATACCTGGTCTGACCGGAATGCCTATGACAAAGCAGCCTTAAAGCTGGCAAACATGTTTCAAGAAAACTTCAAACAGTTTGAAGAAGGTTCCAGCGATGAAATTATACAGGCAGGACCAAAGGCTTCCTGAGTTATACTGACATCTCCTCTTAATAAAGCCGTGTTAAGCGTGGCGTTACTCTTTCCATTAAAAGCTTTATTGTTGTGACTGTTTCTCAGTAGATTAATTTGCTGAAAACTTTTTAAAGCTGATAATCCTGCATATTTCAGAAAACCAAACAACTATGATACAAAAACTGCGTCAGGCAATGTCAGAACAAGAATTAGACATGCTGATTGTTGTCTCAACTGATGAACATCTTAACGAATACCTGCCTGCGCAGAATTGGCGTTTGGAGGCTTCAACATCATCCGGAAGTTCACCGGGGTTTTCCGGTTCAGCCGGAACTGCGGTTTTTTGCCTTGAGGGACGTTCCCAACTTTTTGTTGATTCACGTTATCATTTACAGGCAGAACAGACGTGCGGTGAAAATTTTGAAATTCAGAAGTTAGGAAATGAAGGTGTGCTTAATCCTCAAAAATGGATTGCCTCCCTTTCAGAAAAGGCTTTAACAGTTGGAGCTGATCCTTTTGTGATGAGCCCAAAAGAATGGCGGGGTTATGAAAATGCTGTTGTAAAATCAGGTCACAGTTTTAAACCGACCACACCTAATTTGGTGGACAGCGTTTGGGTTAATCGGCCAAATCCTCCCAAAAATAAGATCTATCCTCTTGTTTTGAAATACACAGGTAAGACCAGCGCCAGCAAGTTAGCTGATGTACGGAATATAATGAATGAATCCGGAATGGGAAAAGACAGCAAAGCGGATGTTTTGTTGTTAACCATGCTTGACGAAATTGCCTGGCTCACTAACTTACGCGGCAGTGATATTGAGTACAATCCTGTTTTTGAAGCATATGCTGCTATTTTTCAGGATAGAGCATTGTGTTTTTGCCATCATCCGGAAGCAGATTTAAACGAGCATTGTCCAGACTGGGAGTTCCGGCCATATGCTGAATATCCAGAATTTCTGGAAAAAATTACGCAAGATGAAAATGTAAAAGCCTGGCTTGATCCTTCAACAATTACTATGGGTACACGTCTGGCATTTTCGAAAAAACAGGTTATAGAAAAGAATAGTCCCATCGTTTTAGCAAAAGCACTTAAAAACCCAGCTGAGATCAACTCCACAAAAAATGCACATAAACAGGCTGCTGTTGGAGTTGTAAAAAGTTTTCGACGTTTACAAAAAGCGATTGATCTCGAACAGCTTGTAACCGAAAAAGAATACAGTGACTGGCTTTATGAAGCATATTCACAAGCAGAGGATTTTTCGGATCTTAGTTTCAACACAATCGCCGGTTCCGGACCGAATGGAGCAATTGTGCATTACGGAAATCCAGATTCAAAAAACGCGATGAAGAGTGGTGAGCTGTTGCTTGTAGATTCTGGAATCCAGTGTGCGGGCGGAACCACAGACGCGACGCGGACTGTCATTCTCGGAAAAGCGGATGAGAAGCAGAAACGGACTTTCACTTTGGTGCTGCAGGCACATATACGTTTGGCCAGACAGGTGTTTCCTGAAGGAACAACGGGAGCCTCTCTGGATTCCATTACTCGTTCCGGACTCTGGAATGCGGGTTTGGATTATGGTCACGGCACAGGACATGGAGTGGGCGCTTTTTTGAATGTGCATGAAGGTCCGCAGCGTATCTCACCTTTTGCGTTTGATGTGGCTCTGCAGGAAGGAATGGTACTTTCAAATGAACCCGGATATTATGAAAACAACTGGGGTGGAATTCGTCTGGAAAATCTTTACGTGGTCAAGAAAGCCCAAGGACTTCCGGAACATCCAGGTGGTAAAGGGTGGCTCGCTTTTGAAACACTGACACTGATTCCATTTGAACCCAGATTGATTGACAGAGATTTACTTTCGGCTGATGAATTACAATGGCTGGATGAATATCATCAACGTGTTTTTACTGAGATTTCACCTCTGCTAGATAATCCAGAAGATGTGCAGTGGCTGACCTGGGCCTGTGGACTGGCATAGATGAAGATTTTGACACCCGCAAAGATAAATCCGTTGCTTTATATTTTAGGCAAACGTAAGGATGGCTTTCACGAGCTGTATATGCACATGGTGCCAGTCAGTTTATTTGACAAATTGAGCTTCAGCAATAATAATAAAAAAGGTCTGATTTTCCAGATTAAGGGTGCAACTTTTTCTGAACCTACGGAAGATAATTTGGTGGTCCGTGCAGTAAGATTATTTGAAGAAGCCACCGGAGTAACTGCCGACCTCGATATTATTCTGGAAAAACATATCCCCTCCGGCGCGGGACTTGGAGGAGGCAGTGGAAACGCGGCCGGAACTCTTCGGGCGCTGAACAATATTTTTCGTCTTTCCTCCACTTCAGCAGTCCTTTTGCCGCCGGAGAGGCTTTTTGAACTTGCTCTGGAACTTGGCTCAGACGTTCCTTTTTTTCTGGAACCTTCTCCTTGTGAAATACGCGGACGGGGTGAGAAGTTAATTCCTTTGACGGAATATCCTGAATTCCTGTTGGTCATAATTAAACCTACTCTTTCAATTCCTACGCCTGATGCATACCTAAATTGTCTTCCTGAAAAACGTACCAGTTTTCCTAAAGTTAAGTCTTTTACTGATTTAAAAAGTCACTTGAACAATCAGTTTGAAACTTCTTTGCTTTCTCAATATCCGCTCTTGTCTGAGCTGAAATCTTTATTGCTCCAAAATGGTGCATTTGGTGCATTAGTTTCGGGAAGCGGTTCTGCCGTTTTTGGATTATTCAATAAAAAAATACTGCAAATACAAGCATTTAAAAACTTGTCATGTCTTCAGATCGGCGAAATATTTTATTGCGAAACTTTGACTACGCATCGTTATTATTAAATCATCTTTGTAAAAAAATTATAAATATTAAGTATCAATGGCTGCTGCTAGTTTCAGTACTAATTTTTACAGGTTGCAGTACAAAACCCTCAGGGTTAACCGGCAGCAGACAATACAAAAATAGTGGGGTCTGGAAACAGTCCAATTCACGTATAAATAAATACGTAAACGTTTACACGAAAAACAAACACGTTAAGACCTGTCTGGACCATGCAACGTCCAGCAGATATCTTTATTACATACATCGAGTTTTTTATCAATACAAGCTGCCTCCGGAACTTGCGCATTTGCCAATTCTTGAATCTTGTTTTGACAGCAAAGCAGATTCAGGACATGCCAGGGGCATGTGGCAGTTCACTAAAGCAACAGCTGGAGATTATGGATTAGATGTGAATTGGTTATCAGATGATCGACTAAACTGGCGTAAAGCTACTCATTCAGCAGCTCGTTACCTAAAAATTCTCGGCAAAAGATTTGACAATAACTGGGAATTGGCATTGGCAGGATACAACGGTGGACCAAATTATATGGCCCGTCAAATAAAATCACAGGGTACACGAAACTTCTGGAAATTAAAACTGCGTAAAGAAACACACGAATACGTACCAAAGTTTCTGGCAATGCTCAAAGTAGCCCGAAGTAGATATCCCAAACTTTATTATCAAGGATCACCGCGAGCATGGGCCAGGTCAGGATAATTTGATAAAGCATGCAGAAAATAATGAGGGCATGAATCGAAATATAGTAATTTATGTATAAAAGACTGTCTATTAAATAATAAAGACCAATTATTTATATTTAATGGCTTCATAAATTATCAGAAAACCTTTATTTGTAATTTAGACCGTAGGAAAGAATCTTAATGATATTAATACTTAACATAAAT
>JAPKDT010000149.1 GCA_028822475.1 SAR324 cluster bacterium | reverse complement strand
TTATTTTAGCCGCCAGCGCCTTTTACGCACTGTCTGCAATTTGGTAAACAGAGATATATTGATGAGCAAACAACGAGTTATAGTAATTGGAGGAGGATTAGCCGGACTTGCCGCAACCATGAAAATGGCAGAACTTGGCATGTCTGTGCTGGTAGTATCATTTTTACCAGTCAAGCGCTCACATTCAGTCTGTGCGCAGGGTGGCATTAATGGTGCGGTAAACATCAAAGGCGAAGGTGACTCTCCGGATATCCATTTTTATGATACTGTAAAAGGTGGTGATTTCTTAGCGCACCAACCACTTTGTAAAGACATGTGCCATCAAGCACCGTATGTCATAAACCTTATGGACCGATTGGGAGTACCATTTACTCGTACCCAGGAGGGGAATCTAGATTTCCGTAGATTTGGAGGTACACTATATCACCGCACAGCATTTGCTGGAGCAACCACAGGTCAACAACTTTTATATGCACTTGATGAGCAAGTACGTAAATATGAGGTTCAGGGTTTAGTCGAGAAAATGGAGTCTCACGAATATCTTGGAGCGGTACTCAACGATGATAGACGCTGTGTGGGAGCTGTAATTCATAATTTACGCTCTGGAGAAATAAAAGCGGAAAAAGGTGATGCCGTAATTTTAGCTACTGGAGGTCCCGGACTAGTTTACGGACGCTCCACGAATTCCATGGTCTGCACTGGAACCGCAGTCACATCTGCTTATCTGCAGGGTGCTAAATACGGTAACGGGGAGTTCATTCAAATTCACCCATCCGCAATTCCCGGTCGTGACAAGTTACGTTTAATGAGTGAATCTGCCAGAGGAGAAGGCGGTAGGGTATGGGTACCCAGAAAGGCTGGAGATTCACGGAAACCTAGAGAAATCCCAGAAAAAGAACGTTTTTATTTTCTCGAAGAACGCTATCCACTTTTTGGGAATTTGGTGCCGCGCGATGTTGGAGCGCGAGAAATTTATGATATTTGTGTTAATGATAAACTGGGTGTTAACGGCGAAATGAAAGTCTATCTAGATTTGACTCATAAATCTCGTGAATTCCTTGATCATCGTCTGGGTGGAATCTTAGACACATACGAAAAGTTCACCGGTGTTGACCCACGTGAAGAGCCGATGGAGATTTTCCCTGCGGTCCATTATTCCATGGGCGGCATCTGGACAGATTACACGCGCACAGCGGAAGGTTTTATCGACCATCAGTCCCCACAAAATCAGATGACTTCGATCACCGGACTTTATGCCGCAGGGGAAGCGGATTATCAGTATCACGGTGGAAACAGACTTGGAGCAAACTCATTACTGAGCTGTATCTACACTGGACTGATGATGAGTCCTGGTGTACTCAATTATGTTAAAAATGTTCCGGAAGCCGCAGAAGATGTACCAGAAGTAGTCTATACCTCTTCCGTTAAAAAATGGCAGGATAGTTATGCAAATATCAAGAGCATGAACGGCAATGAAAATCCTTATGCTTTGCACAGGGAAATGGCGGAAGAGATGATTTCCAATGTTTTGATTGTCAGGGAAAATACCAAACTGAAAGCAACTCTTGAAAAAATTGATGAATTTGAATCACGCTGGAAAAATATTAAATGCTTGGATACAAAAGACTGGTCCAATCCTGTGCCGAGTTTCATCAACCAACTCTGGAACATGATCCAGCTTTCCAAAATAATTACTAAGGGGGCGCTGTTAAGAGAAGAATTCCGAGGTTCACATTACAAAGCGGAATTTGATCTCAATCAGCCAAACGATTTCCGACCTGAGACGTATTTAGAATTTGAAAAACAAAAAGAATCTGGAAACGTTCGTGAAGATACTTTTGAACCCGAGCATTTAGCGTACATGAAACGTTTCTCTGATAATAACATAAAATGGCTCAAATCTACCATTGCGACTTATAAGAACGGAGGGCCAGATATTTCTTATGAGCCAGTAGACACTTCACTCATTACTCCACGCCCTAGAAAATACGACTGAGGATAGATAATGTCAGATACTGTTACCTTCAAAATTAAACGTCAGGATTCGGAAAGTTCTGTATCCTATTGGGAAATGTTCACGATCCCTTATATTCCAAACTCAAATGTAATTTCCTGTTTGATGGATATTCAGGCAAATCCAGTAAATGTAAAGGGAGAGGAAGTTTCACCTGTTGTATGGGCATGTAACTGTCTGGAAGAAGTTTGTGGTACTTGTACAATGGTCATAAATGGTAAAGTACAGCAGTCATGTAGCGCTTTGGTTGACAAACTCGAAAAACCAATCACACTGGAACCAATGAGTAAATTTCCAGTTGTTAGGGATTTAGCGGTTGATCGTTCACGGATGTTCGACGCACTTAAAAAAGTACAGGCCTGGGTTGGTGCAGACGGATACCACGACCTAGGTCCTGGAGACCGTCTCTCCCAAGAACATCAGGAAACAGCTTATAAACTTTCCGAATGTATGACCTGTGGATGTTGTGTAGAAGCCTGCCCGCAATACAGCAGCGGTAACAACTTTCTCGGAGCGGCTGCTATCAGTCAGTCACGTCTGTTCAATATGCATCCAACCGCCAAAAATAAGGCCGATGAAAGGCTTGATACTCTGATGCAAGAAGGTGGAATTGCTGATTGCGGTAACGTCCAAAACTGTGTGGAGGTCTGTCCAAAATCTATTCCACTGACTGAATCAATTGCCGAAATGGGTCGTCAGGTTACAGGCAAACTCATGCGAAACATTTTTAAGGCATAGTTTATATTTTTGTCGTTAACAGCAAAATGTATTCATGTCACAAATTTCTTCCTCGAATCCTCCTGAACGTTTCCTGCTGATCCGAACAGATCGAATCGGTGACACTATCCTTACTCTACCTGCAGTCACAGCTTTACGTAAAGAATATCCGACTGCTTTCATCATCTTTTTAGCTCAGCCCTACACCGCACCACTGATTGAAAAATACGAAGGCATAGACCTCCTGTTGACTTATGAACCAGAGAGTCAACACAAAGGCTGGCCGGGAATTATGCGACTCAGCCGTGAGCTTGGGGAGTTGAAGATTGACGCAGCCCTCCTTTTTTATCCGCGTGCAGAATTAGCGTTTGCACTTTTCAAAGCCAAAATTCCTCTGAGGATCGGTACGGCTTACCGATGGTATTCATTCCTATTAAATCAGCGAATTTTTGAACACCGCAAAGAATGCCAGAAGCATGAAGCAGAATATAACCTGTCACTGCTTAAGTCACTGCTAACCGGTGAAATGGAGCAACCCCATAGTGAATTTAAAAAGTGGTCACCTGAACCATGGTGGAATAATTTCCGTGCAGAACTAAATTTTTCTGAATATGTCATCGTTCATCCCGGCAGTGGTGCTTCCGCGCCTAATTTGAACAAGACACAATACCAGCTTATTATTCGGCTGTTGCTAGAAAAGACAAACTGGACCGTTTTATTGACAGGAACTTTTGGTGAAGAAAATTTAGTACATGATTTAGCTTCGGGTTTTCCAAAGGAGCGTGTAAAAGAAATAGCAGGACGTTTTTCGCTCGCCGAATTTTTTTCCTTAATCCGAAATTCTTCTTTGCTGATCACCAGCAGCACCGGTCCTTTGCACCTCGCAAATGCTGCCGGAACTCCGTTGCTTGGTTTTTTCTGTCCAGTAAAACCTCACACTCCACAACGCTGGGGGCCGTATGATCAGCAGAAATGGGTTGTCACTCCCAAACTGGACACTCCTGAAATTTGTAAGTTAAAAAATTGTCCGCACGGAGGATGTCTTCAACAGCTTTCGGACTCCGAAATTACCACAGAATTGTGTGAGAAAAGACTGAAGGATTTAACATAAAAATAAACCAGCCAAAAACTTAACATGAATAACTCAGCTTCCTGGGATATTTTTCAGCAGCATTACCTCGAGCTACCAGAGCTAGGCATCTCACTTGACACATCACTGATGAATGTTCCTGATGTGCTGCCAAATTCTGCTCAAAAACTTTTTCAACAGGCCTTTCAACAAATGCAGGAACTGGAAAATGGCAGCCTCGCAAACCCTGATGAAAATCGCATGGTAGGACATTATTGGTTGCGGAATTCTGAACTTGCTCCGTCGTCTGAAATTAAAAACCAGATCAGGGTTACACTGAAAAATATTCAGCAGTTTACGCAGGAAATTCAACAGAACAAAATCATTCCTCAAAAAGCAGATTCTTTCCGGAATGTGTTGTTACTTGGAATTGGCGGTTCGGCACTTGGACCGCAATTCGTACAAAACGCACTTGCGTCTAAGTCAGACCGCATGCGGTTTTATTTTCTCGACAATACTGATCCGGACGGAATTGATCATGTCATGACTGAGATCGGAGACCAATTAAATGCAACTCTGACCCTAGTTATTTCCAAATCTGGAGGCACAAAAGAAACGCGTAATGCAATGCTGGAGGTGCGTCACCATTATGAAAATTACGGACTTGATTTCAGCCGACACGCGGTTGCAGTCACAGGTGAAAAGAGTAAGCTTGACCAACTTGCAAAAAAAGAAACCTGGTTGCGGCGTTTTCCTATGTGGGATTGGATCGGTGGTCGAACTTCAGTTCTATCCGCGGTTGGAATGCTCCCTGCCGCTTTGCAGGGACTGGACATTGTGGAAATTCTGCATGGCGCAAAAATCATGGATGAGCTGACACGCCGTAAGGATGTCCGCAAAAACCCTGCTGCTATGCTGGCCTGGATGTGGCATCATGCAGGTTCGGGAAAAGGCGAAAAAGCGATGGTGATGCTGCCCTACAAAGACAGACTGCTGCTATTCAGCCGTTACCTGCAGCAGTTGGTGATGGAATCTTTAGGCAAAGAAAAAGATTTGGAAGGAAAAACAGTACACCAGGGACTAAGCGTTTACGGTAACAAAGGTTCAACTGATCAACATGCGTTTGTGCAGCAACTGCGTGAAGGACCCGCGGATTTTTTCGTAACTTTCATCGAGGTACTCAAAGACAGGAAACACCCGAGTATTGAGGTTGAACCCGGAATCACCTCCGGAGATTTTCTGCAGGGTTTTATGCTTGGAACAAGCGCGGCTCTTTTTCAAAATGGACGTCAGTCACTCACCATCACGCTGGAAGAACTTAATCCGCAAAGTCTCGGTGCTTTGATCTCGCTTTTTGAACGTGCAGTCGGCTTATATGCATCGCTGATCGGTATCAATGCCTATCATCAACCCGGTGTAGAAGCCGGAAAACGTGCTGCAGGAGACGTGATTGAGCTTTCATTAAAAATCCAGTCACAGCTCAAGTCCAATCCTGAGCAACAGTTTTCTGCCGCTTCACTCGCCGATATTCTGGCAGAACAGGCAAAAATCGTGACTATTTTTAAACTGCTCGAACACTTGGCAGCTAACGGTCGGGTACAGAAAATTTCTGCAAGCACTCCCTTTTCTGC
>JAPKDT010000148.1 GCA_028822475.1 SAR324 cluster bacterium | reverse complement strand
GATACCGGTTCTGGAAAACTTCGGGCTGCTGTCGATGATCATCATGTTCCTGCTGATCGGCGTTGGACTGCTCGAGGGGATCCGCTCATCGGTACTGGCCGCGGCAGTGGATTTCACTGGAAGCCGCGAGGGCACCACCCTCGGATTTGCCTTCACCCTGATGGATGGAATCGGCGCCTTTGGAGCTCTGCTTGCAGGATGGGCCGCAGGAATCCAGTTCAGTCATGCATTCCTGCTGGCCGGGATACTTTGTACTTTTTCGCTGATTCTTTGTTTCTCCGTTTCTTTCGTTACGCCAGTGCGGCACACGCAGTCTGATAAAACATGAGTAAAGGCGGATGGCTTGTTGGGAATTTATGGACGATTACCGGTGATTTTATATGTTCGATAATATTTGACATGATAATATTTGATATCAGCATCTTATCACATCTCTCCCTTAGGTCGAGCTAGGAAGAAGTATAAAATAATTTCAATCTCTTGCTTTAACTTGTGTTTCAGGAGTTGTATGGGTTGTTTTAAATTACTTAGTGCATTGAGTAAAATCACCTTTAGTATTGAGTAAATTGTAATCATGATATAAAAATGTTTTATCGGCATGCAGATAAACAACTTAAACAAAGGATATCTGAGCCGCGGATTCACTAAAGGTGTTGACTGGGACTCGTCAAGCAGGCAAGACAACGCTTGCCCAATAATTGATGAAGGCATTTCCTTCTGAATGTCATTCTGCATCAACCGATGCACTTCTTAGCACGAGTTATCAGCAATGGATTGTCTAGCTATGAGAAATAGCAGAGCTTAAATTATCCGCTAACAAGTCCAAAACTTGTCTGTCATTCACTTGAAAACAAGAACGTCAACTTCTGACGATTTTGTAATATCTGGGATAAACTCAGCAAATTGATTGATATTTATTTGATTTCGTGAAATAAAAGTAGTTCAAAAAAAATTTACACTTAACAGAAGGCAAAAAATACATGAAGGTTTCTAAACACCTTTTGCTCAAACTGGCTCTCCTTTTTTTCCTTTTTCCGACCTTTTTAGCAGCTCAAGAAGAACCGTCAAAACTCAGTGGTCCAGTTGTCAAGGGGATCGTGGAACAGTTTGTCTCCATGCATTATTCCCAAAAACCACTGGACGATGTGATGTCCTCAAAGATTTTCGAACTTTACCTGAACCGTCTGGATCCGGCCCACTACTATTTTCTGGAAGATGATGTGGCTGAATTCCGTAAATACGAATCACGAGTTGACGATTTGTTACGGCGCGGAAACGCGAATTTGGCTTTAGATATTTTTGAACGCTTCAAGACTCGTTTGTCGGAACGACTGGCGATGATGGAAGAATTTATGGGCGAGGATTTTGATTTCAGCGTTGACGCGAATTGGACACTGGAACGTTCGGATCAGCCTTATCCTAAAACCACCGCAGATGCCCGAAAAATATGGCGCACAAAAATTAAGTTTGATTTATTGACCCTTAAACTTGGTGACACCAGTCTCAAAGAAGGCAAAGAGCGTTTGATGAAACGTGTCCGCGGATTGTGGAAAGATTTTTCACAATACGAAAATGATGATGTAGTTTCGATGTTTCTCAATTCAATGGCGGCGGCTTATGATCCTCACTCTTCATATCTGGCAGCGCAGGATTTGAAGAATTTCGATATTTCGATTAAACTTTCTCTTGAAGGCATCGGAGCGGTTTTGCGCTGGGATGACGGTTACACGGTTGTAAATTCAATCGTTCCGGGCGGCGCGGCTGCACGGCAAGGAAAACTCAAAACAGATGATCGAATAATCGCCGTTGCTCAAGGCGAAAAGGCTTTTGAAAGCGTGATCGATATGCGACTCAATAACGTGGTGCAGTTGATTCGTGGAAAGCGTGGAACAAAAGTCGGGCTTCAAATACTACGGAAAACTAAGGATGGTTTCGATACGCTGAAAATAGTTATTGTGCGTGACAAAATCCTCCTCAAAGACGGAGAGGCACAGTCCAATATTTTTGAACAGCCTCCTGCCGGTGAAAATAAAAACAAACAAGAACCGCTCAGAATCGGTGTTATCAAACTGCCGTCTTTTTATGTTGATTTCAATGATCGACGGAAAAATCCAAAAAAATACAAAAGCTCTTCAAGGGACGTAAAAGCGCATCTGGAAAAGTTCGTGGATGAAAATGTTGATGGTGTGATCTTGGACTTACGCAACAACGGCGGAGGAGGACTCGACGAGGCGATCAACATGGCGGGACTCTTCATTGGACTCAATCCGGTAGTCATTGTCCGGCAGTCCGGAGGACGGAGAGTTACGGTTCACCGCAGCCGTGAGCGTGCGGTTTATACCGGACCGCTGGTGATTATGCTTAACCGCTACAGCGCTTCCGCTTCCGAAATTCTCGCGGGCGCTATGCATGATTTTCAACGCGCTTTACTGGTCGGCGATACCACGACTTTTGGTAAAGGAACGGTGCAGAATATCTTTCAGCTTCCGGAAGGTTACGGTGCGTTAAAAGTTACGATCGCACAGTTCTACCGAGTTTCCGGATGGTCCACCCAAAACCGTGGTGTTGAAACCAGTATCGTTTTACCATCTCTTAATAATGCCCGTGAAATCGGTGAATCGACTCTGGACAATGCTCTGCCGTGGCGCTCAATTGATCAAGTTTCTTACCGTCCGAAAGGAAATTTTAAAACAGTACTTCCGGTGCTGAAAAAACTCTCCTTAAAAAGAGTAACGGATTCTGAATATTTCCAACAAATTGATGAAGACGTGCAGGAATTTCTGACAAGCATAAAACCGCTGAAATATACCTCAATTCTTAAAATGCAGGAAGATGATTCACGGCGTAAAGCACAGCGTGACCTCGAACTTTCAAATGCAAGTAAGAAAGAAACCGGGGATGATTCCGCTGAGGAAGTTGAAAATACGGAAGAAAAAAAAGAAATTCAAGCAGATGATTACATCAATGAAAGCATGGCAATTTTAGCAGACTACATTAACCTCCAGCAAAAGACCGAATAAGTATGAGCAGCGCTTCTTCCCCTGAGGAAATAATAAATATTAATTCACAAGAGGTTTTGATTTCCAGAGGGCAGATTAATCAACGCGTTGAAGAATTAGGCCGGCAAATCTCAGCCGATTATCAGGGACGCGAGTTGCACCTGGTTGGTGTACTTAATGGTGCATTTATTTTTTTGGCGGACCTTGTGCGTCAACTCAGCATTCCCTGTCAAATCTGTTTTTTGCAGGCCTCGAGTTACAAAGATAAAAAGGTGAGTTCCGGAGAAGTGACACTGATGCACAATCTGGATTTAAGCGGAAAAGATGTGATGGTGGTTGAAGATATCGTTGATACAGGTTTAACGCTGAAATATATTCTCGAAGATCTACAACAGCAGAAACCAACATCAATCGAAATCTGTGCCTTATTAAGCAAAAACATTCCTGACAAGATTCCGGTCGAAGTTAAATATGTAGGCTTTGAAATTGAGGATCGTTTTGTGGTAGGTTACGGACTTGATTATGCGGAAAAATACCGTGAAGTTCCGCATATCGCCTGTCTGGACTAAGTTGAATTTTATGCAGCGGATTTGTTTTTAAAAACTGCTTAGCAACTGCCGAACCGTCAAATTAGGTTCGCTCTCGATTATGCATTCGAAAATTCAATTCCTGCCGTAATCATCTTCCATGCGCTCAATATCGTCTTCGCCAAAATAATCTCCGGTTTGTACCTCAATAAAGCTCAAATCGGCTGTACCCTGATTTTCAATACGGTGGACTGAACCGCGTGGAATTTCTACCGATTCCCCACCTTTTTTGTTGAGTCGGTTTCCGTCAAGTGTTACGATGCCTTCTCCGGATAGGACAAACCAATGTTCCGCCCTTTGTTGATGTTTTTGCAGACTGAGACGCTGACCTGGGTAAACAACGATTCGCTTGACCTTGTGGTCCGCTTCGTCCGCAAGTACAGTGTAATAACCCCAGGGACGTTGATCTGTTTCGGCTGAATGTTTCATATATTTTTTTACGCTGATTAGTGTTTATTTAAGCAGCAACCATTCTAATAAATTGGCAAAAATACACAAGACCGGACAGTCCTCCTGAAATAATTGAAGATGATATATCTTAAAATTCAATAACATTATAAGATTGCTGAACGTGAAACTCAAAAAAATCCTGCTCACGCTTGGACTGCTCTTTTTCGCAACTCAAGTCTTTGCAGTCAAAGCTAAAATCCGCTTTCTCTTTCCTGTCAGTTCCAAAAGTGTGGTCGATGGTTTTGATAATTCAACTATCAAAACATCTGAATTTGTGCTGGCTTTTATGATGCCGCTTTCCCAACACACTCAACTGGGTCTGGGGTATTCATATTTCAACGCACGTATCAAAGATCCGTTAACTTCTTCCGAAGGCTATTCTGGGAGCTTCCGCGCACACTTGCTGGAGCTAGGTGCAGGTTACTCAGGATTCGAGCTGACGAGAACCATCTCCTTGGTTTTTGAGTCCGCAGTCCGGATTCCTGTCAGTGGTGAAGGCGAATTACAGGGAAATGAGACAACTCAGGACGCCACCGGCATCAGCGGTATGGGATACTATTTTAGTTCCGGTGTAGAGTACGGCAACCTTGAAATTTCATTATTTTATCAGCGTAGGGATTTGAGTTTCGACGGCCTGACAGTTACCCGCAGTGGTCAGAGCACAGATGTCGCCTTGCATATTACTGAATACGGTATTGCCTTCGGTTATACATTTTGACGATTTCTAATGTTTAATGTTCTAGTAAACAGTGAATACGAAATTTTATTCGATGACCTGAAAGGAGAGGCGCCAGATTCTTTTGAGTTAACGCTGGTTGATTTTTCAAGTCCGGATGAAAAACTGAATACTCTACTCTGCAAGACAGATGCGATTATCGGTCAGGTAAATCTCAGTGACGCACAATACGAATCCGCGGACAGGCTTAAAATAATACAAACCTTGAGTGCCGGTTTTGACCGAATAGAACTGGCAAAAGCCAAGCGTTACAAGGTGATGATTGCCACCAATAACGGCGCAAATGCGATTTCTGTCGCAGAACATGTCTTGATGCTAATTTTCGCGCTTTACCGACAACTGCTGTTTCATCATCATTCTGTAACTAACGGGCCCTGGAAAAATTTAAAACACACAAACAGAGAACTTTCCGGAAAAACCATCGGAATATATGGACTTGGACGTATCGGCAAAGAACTAGCAAAAAGGGCTTCTGCTTTGGGCGTTAAAGTCCAGTACTTTGACATTCTACGCCAGTTTGATGCAGAAAAAGAATGGGGTCTGAAATATGTCTTTCCGGAAGAGTTGCTGATGAATTCCGATATCCTCAGCTACCACGTTCCAAAAACCACGTTTACCCGCCAAATTATTAACCAAGCTTCTCTTAAAATGATGCGTCCGGATGCACTGCTGATTAATGCCTCACGCGG
>JAPKDT010000147.1 GCA_028822475.1 SAR324 cluster bacterium | reverse complement strand
TACTCTTCCGGACGGACTGTACGCACAAATGAAAACCTCAAAAGGCGAAATTGTGTTAAGGCTTTTTTACCAACGCGTACCTGTGACAGTTTCTAATTTTGTAGGACTTGCAGAAGGTACAAAAGAGTGGAAAGACCCTGTTACAGGAAAAAGCAACAAAACGCGATTTTACGATGGTTTGAGTTTCCATCGTGTGATCAAGGATTTTATGATTCAAGGAGGAGATCCACTTGGAACAGGTTCCGGTGGGCCGGGTTATAATTTTCCGGATGAATTTCATCCTGACCTCAAGCACAGCAAACCGGGCATACTTTCCATGGCCAACGCAGGTGCAGACACAAACGGCAGTCAGTTTTTTATTACACATGTGCCGACACCGCATCTTGACAACAAACACTCGGTTTTTGGCGAAGTCGTTGAGGGGATGAATGTGGTTAATGCCATTCAAAAAGGAGATCAGCTTCAGGCTGTGACAATTCTCAGGAATGGAGAAGCCGCAAAGTCGTTTGATCCAGAAGCCGCGGAAAAGCTGCTTGCCCAGCGCAACAGCAAACTTACAGAAAAAAATAAAAAAATAATTCCCGTATCAACGGCAAAAATAGATCCTGCAACAGTTCCAAAATCAGGACAGCCTGCTGCAGAGGAAGTAAGTGTTGAAATGCTGGTGGTGACCTACAAAGGTGCACGTACGCCTAAACAAAATATTTATTATGAAAAGGCCTCTGCTGAAAAAGTGGCAGAAAAACTGACAGATCTGGCCAGACGAAAAGGTGTTGTATTTTCGGAGTTAATCGACCAGTTTTCTGATTTGTCTCAACAGAAAAAATTGCCACTATTATCTTCAAAAGAACCGAATTTGCCGGGTTTCCTCAAACCTGCTTTTAAGTTAAAAGTAGGACAAATCAGTGATCCTGTCGATTCAGTATTCGGCTATTTGATTTTCCGTCGTGTATCTTTTGAAGCTGTAACTGCCAGTCACATCCTGATAACCTACGAAGGCGCTTTGCGTGCTACTAAAAAACGTGACCAGAAAGAAGCTAAAAAATTAGCAGAGAAAATCTTGAAAGATCTTAAAAATGGGCTTGATTTCGCAGAGTTGGCACGTCAATATTCTGACGGACCTTCCGGACCAAAAGGTGGAGATTTAGGACGTTTTACACGTGGGCAAATGGTGCCGAAATTTGACCAAGTAGTTTTCAGCCTTGAGCCGGGTGCAGTAAGCGGTGTGGTAGAAACGCAATTTGGTTATCACATTATCAAACGCATTCAATAATTGAAAAATAAAATCTAAGACATTCCTGTTGTTCTGAGCTACTAAGCGGTAGGTCGGAGGTCTATTTTGAACAGTTGAGGAGGAAGTAATTGAAAACCGCAGGTATTATCATTATCGGAAATGAAATTTTATCCGGAAAAGTTACTGATATAAATTCGCCATATCTGTGTCAGGAACTGAGGACGCTTGGAGTAGAAGTTCAGCAAATCATCACTATTCCAGACATTTCGGAAATCATCGGTCGAACGACAGTGGATTTTTCTGAGCGTTTCAGCTGGGTTTTCACCAGCGGAGGGATCGGTCCAACTCATGACGATATTACCGTTGCTTCAATCGCCAAAGGTTTTGCTACAGAACTTTTTGAATCGCCCCGAATCATGGAGGCCATCCATAATTATCATGGCGATAAAATGACTGCTGCACACCGCAGAATGGCAATGATTCCGAAAGGTTCTGAACTGATTGAATATGCCGAAGGTCGCGGGCCACAGTTGCAGTTTCGTAACATATTTGTGTTTCCAGGAATTCCGGAATATCTGAAAATTCGTTTTTCAGGGATCAAGGAACGCTTTCGCACAACTCCGATTGTCTTGAAACAAATATATCTCAAAGCAGATGAAGGAGTAATCGCGGAGTCACTTGACGCAACCATGGAAGCATTTCCGGAGCTGATGCTCGGATCCTATCCGAAAGTAACAGGTGAAGACTATGACGTAAAATTGACTCTTGAATGTCGAGACTCTGCTTATTTGGAAAAAGCCTTCAATTTTCTCTATGAAAGATTACCGGAAGAATGTGTCCTTCTGGTTGAATAAGAAACTCACCAAAATATAATGCTTAAGCTTAAAAACCTCCCACAACATTTTTCCGGACGAGGCCCGTTGATTCACGTGGTTTTGGACGGTTGGGGTGTTGGTGAAGCTGATGAGACAAATGCCATTTATCAGGCGAATCTGCCGGTGATGAGCCGTTTGACAAAAGGTTGTCCTTACACACAGTTGTGGACTCACGGTCTTCATGTCGGGCTGCCCAATGAAAAAGATCTGGGTGGTTCAGAAGTTGGACACATGACAATGGGTGCCGGAATGATCAAGGAGCAGGGGCCAACGCTGATCCAGAAGCTGATTCAATCTGGAGAATTTTTTGAAAATCCGGTCTTGAAGCGGATCATCGAGAACTGTGTGCTACATGATACTCCGCTGCATTTGCTGGGTCTGCTTTCTAACGGCAATATTCACAGCCACGTTGATCACAGCGAAGCATTAATTCGGCATGCATTTCAGGCCGGAATCAGGCGATGTTATTTACATGCGTTACTTGACGGACGGGACGTTGGGGTTCAGTCTGCGTTGGATTATACGGAACCGTTTGAGCAGTTGTTTAGTGAATTAAAGAGTCAACGTGCTGATATCGATTATGCTTTTGCAAGCGGTGGCGGTCGTGAAGTTGTTACAATGGATCGTGACAACAACTGGAAAAAAGTGGAAGCAGGTTGGAAAGTCCATGTGAAGGGAGATTCAGAAAACCGCTTTCCGTCTATCCGGAATGCGATTGAACATTTCCGAAAACTTGATCCTGAGATCATTGATCAGGATATTCCTGGATTTGTGATTGTGTGTAACGGAGAGGCAGTCACTAAAATAGAAGATCAACATGCACTCATTTTTACAAATTTCCGCTCGGATCGCGCCAGCGAATTTACAGAGGCAATGCTGGCAGATCATTTTCCGCATTTTGAACGAAAGGGGCGCCCCAAAGTAATGTTTGCTGGGATGACACAGTACGATCAGGACAATAAGATACCTCCGGATTTTCTGGCAGGAACTCCTGAAGTGGAGGATCCGTTCGGCAAACGTATCCTGGAACTCGGGCTCAAGCAGTTCCGTTTGGCAGAAACACAGAAATTCGCACACGTTACTTTTTTCTACAATGGCGGTTATCGTGAACCGCTGGATATTTCGATGGAAAATTACCATTTGATTGCCTCAGATAAAATTCCGTCCTTTGCAGAAAAGCCAGGAATGAAAGCCGGTGAGATAAGTAAAAAAGCAGTAGAATTTATTCTTTCTGGAGAATATCAATACGGTTTGATAAATTTTGCAAATGCAGATATGGTCGGTCACACCGGCGATTTGCAGGCTGCAATTAAGGCAGTTGAAACTGCGGATGCGGCTTTAGACAATATTGTACGTGCGATTGACGCGGTTGACGGACTGCTGGTTATCACAGCGGATCACGGCAATGCGGATCAAATGCTGATCACAAATAAAATCGGAACGCTGGAAAAAAGCACCAAACACTCACTCAATCCTGTACCGTTTTTGGTATATGATCCACTGTATGATGGTGATTATAAACTTAAAGCGTTTGGTGAAAATCTTGAGAACAATTTGAGTCATGTCGCGGCGACTAATTTTGTCCTGCTGGGGCAGCCAGTTCCGGATGATTTGGCTCAGTCGCTTTTTGCTGAATAAAAAATTATACATCTTAACTTATACACAAACAAAAAAATGAGTAATATTCTTTGCATAGGTGCAGGTTATGTTGGAGGACCAACAATGGCCATCATTGCCAAAAATTGTCCTGAACACAGAATAACCGTAGTTGACATAAATCAGGAGCGGATTGACCGCTGGAACAGTAATGACTTGCCGATTTATGAACCGGGACTGTTGGAAGTCGTTCAGCAAGCCCGTGGCAGGAATTTGTTTTTTCATACTGATGTTGCGCAGGCAACCACGGATGCAGATATTATTTTCGTTTCAGTCAATACGCCCACCAAAATGTTTGGAGAAGGTGCTGGAAAAGCGGCGGATTTGCAGTTCTGGGAAAAAACCGCACGTGATATTTTAGACAATTGCCGTAAACCAAACGTGATTGTGGTTGAAAAAAGCACTCTTCCAGTGCGGACAGCGGAAGCGATGGCAAGAATTCTTGAGTCCGGAAAAAGTTCTACAAAGTTTTCCGTGGTTTCAAATCCTGAATTTTTGGCAGAGGGTACCGCAATCGAAGATTTAACAACTCCCGATCGTGTGTTGATAGGAGGAGGACAAAATGAAACTGGCAGAAAAGCAGCAGAAACTGTGGCAGAATTATATGCTCACTGGGTTCCACGGGAACGTATACTGCTGACTAATGTCTGGAGCAGTGAATTGTCCAAACTGGTGGCCAACGCGATGCTCGCACAAAGGATTTCTTCAGTCAACAGTATTTCCGCGCTTTGTGAACGTACAGAAGCAGACATTGCAGAAGTTTCAAAGGCAATTGGTATGGATACGCGAATCGGTTCAAAATTCCTGGAAGCCAGCATTGGCTTCGGAGGTTCGTGTTTCCGAAAAGATATTTTACATTTATCGTATCTTTGTGAATACTATGGACTGCCGGAAGTTGCTGATTATTGGGCCAGCGTCGTTCATATCAACGAATGGCAAACTGATCGATTTTTTCAAAGTATACTCCATCAACTATTTAACACTTTAGCTGGAAAAGCTATAGCACTCCTTGGCTTTGCCTTTAAACAGGATACGGGAGATACACGCGACTCTCCTGCAATTCCTCTTTGTGAAAAATTATTGGGAGAACATGCAAAAGTCAGGGTACATGATCCCAAAGCCTTAGAAAATGCTCGGATTGATTTGAAGGATATGCAGGGAGACGTAAGGTTTGTCGAAGATGTATATGAAGCCCTGGATGGAGCGCATGCTATTGCTCTTGTAACTCAGTGGGCTGAGTATCGTGAACTTGATTTTGAGAGAATTTATAACAAAATGGTCAAACCTGCTTTTATCTTTGACGGACGCAATCATCTTGAGCATGAAAAATTATTTGAAATCGGCTTTAATGTATTTCCGCTTGGAAAACCTCCTTTGAAACATGTTTAATCGTAACCGAGATTCAAATTATAGATATATTACAAATTTTCTTTTAACAATCCAAAACTAATAAAATTCTTTTAGAAAGCCTCATCTCAAATCAAATGGCTGTGTTTTAGAGTTTAAAAAATAAGAAATGAGCACTTCCAATTTAATTTCTTAATGACTTTAATATCTACTTATGAAATATGTTTCCATCTTCCAAGTCATCGTTACTTTTGTAGGAATTATGTCGTCTTTCTTGACATGTGAGCCATGATCCTTTCGCTTGAAATGTACTAGAAGATTCCGATACTCACTTTTTCATAATCATGATCCTCTTATCGCTATTCGTAACTTGTTGTGTCGTAAGTTACTTCAGT